>CAZSUQ010000245.1:0-7261 GCA_964609935.1 uncultured Thermodesulfobacteriota bacterium
CTTTCGTCCAGCAGGGCACCGAAGGGCTCGCAAACGATTCCTCCAGGGACCGAAGGGACAGGGGGTCGGCCCCCTGCTTCATCCCTTCCACAGTGATCAGTGCGGGAAAAGGCAGCTCAAGTGTCTCGCGCATCCCATCCATTCGTCTCTCCACACGGACGGCCCCCTTCTTGCAGGAAACCGTTGTAACGTACGCGGCCATGGGCACATCGAGCAGCTCGGCAAGCTGCGGCCCCACCTGCCCGGTGTCGCTGTCCAGGGTCCGCGCACCGCACAGGATCAGGGTAAAGGTGCCGATCTTTCGGATCGCTGCAGCCAGTGTATGGGCCGTTGCCAGCGTGTCGGCGCCTGCGAATTCGGGATCGGAAACCAGGATGGCCCTGTCGGCCCCGCGAGCCCTTGCCTCCAGAAGGGCCTCTTCCGCCATGGGCGGCCCCATGGACAGCGCAACGATACTTCCGCCCGCCGTTTCCTTCAGCTCCCTTGCGCAGTCCAGGGCATACCGGTCGTGCAGGTTGAGAATGCCCTCCGTCCTGTCCCGGTCGATCTTGAAGAAATCCTCTGTTCTCTTGAACACGGGTTCCTTGGGTACCTGTTTGACGCAAACCACCCAGGTCGGTTTCATGTGCCTCCGCCCTCCCTGAGCCCCCGGGCGATGACCATTCGCTGCATCTCGCTTGTCCCCTCATAGATCTCGGTGATCCGGGCATCCCGCCAGTACCGCTCGATGGCATAGCTTTTCGAATAGCCGTATCCGCCGTGGATCTGAACGCCGCGGGAGGCGGCCCGGCTCGCCAGCTCACTGGTATAGAGCTTGGCCATGGCAGAAGCGCTCGAGAAGGGGAGCTTCTCATCGCGCATCCATCCCGCCCTGTAGAGCAGAAGGCGGGCCGCATCCAGCTCCGTGGCGGTGTCGGCAAGGTAGTTCTGAATGGTTTGAAACTCGATGATGGGCTTACGGAACTGGGTTCGCTGGGATGCATACTCCACCGAGGCGTCAAGGCTCGCCTGCGCGATCCCCAGGGCCTGCGCCGCGATTCCCAGGCGGCCCACGTCCAGGGTCTGAAGGGCGATCCGGGCGCCGTCCCCGAGCTTTCCCAGCAGGTTCCTGCGAGGCACCCTGCAGTCGGTCATGATCAGGGAGGAGACCGGGTTGGCCCGCATACCGCACATATCCTCCAGGGGGCCCACCGAAAACCCGCGCATGCCGCGTTCCACGATCAGCATGCTGAAGCCCTTTTTCCTGTCCTCCGGGTCGGTACGGGCCAGCACGACGGCCACCGCGGCCGCCGCACCGTTGGTCACCCAGATCTTGTTTGCATTCAGAAGGAAGTGGTCCTTTCGGGGGATCGCCGTTGCCTCGATGGAGGAGATGTCCGAGCCGGCATTGGGCTCGGTGAGGCAGAACGCACCGATCCGTTCCCCGGAGCACATGCCCGGAAGGATGCGCTTTTTCTGCTCCTCGCTCCCAAAGGTTTCAATGGGGAAGAGCGAAACAGAGTTGTGCACGGAAATCGCCAGGGCAAGGCCTGCACACACGCGCGCAATCTCTTCGATGGTGACGATGGTGCTCACCGCATCGAGTTCCGCACCCCCCCACTCGGCGGCGGCCTGGAGGCCGAAAAGGTTCATGGCCTTCATCGGCTCCATCAGTTCCCAGGGAAACCTGGCCTGCTGATCCAGTTCGTGGGCCACCGGTGCAATACGGTTCCGGGCGAATTCTCTTACGGTCCGGCGGATGACCTGTTGCTTCTGCGTCAGGCGAAACTCCACTTGAGACCTCGCTTCACTGGGGTGGGGGATCTGAGAGGCGGACGCACGGGAAGGTTACAACCTTCTTCCAAAATCATCCTCAAAGGCAACCACAAGGGGACGAATGCAATTCTGAAAGGTAATCGGCACGCCCTCAAAATCCTCGAACATGTAGTTAAGAAAATCCAGCCGGTAGGGAGATTGCCGGTAATCGAAATCTTCAGGGAGCGGACTGATTTGCTCGCGACCGAAGAAGCGGTCGGCAAGATCCTCCTTTTTCAGGAGGCGATGGGGCAGCGTGAGAAGCCCGGCCACACGGCGGAACTTCCTGATCAGGTCCTGCTGTGAAGGGTAAGCTTCCGCCATCTTCTCCTTCGTCTCGAGCTCCTGATCGGTAAGCTCGAGCCAGTACTTCTCGCCCGGATACCAGGGGCGGAACCGCATGGGCAGGAGGATGGTCAACTCGTATTCCGGGAAGTGATACAGGGGAACGTTCGTTTCCACGTCCTTTTCGAAATTCCTCAGTGCCAGGGCTCCAAAGTAGTGGGCAAGGTCGTGCTCCGGGTGTCCGCCCTGGTAGGCAACGGCAAAAGCGGCGTCCGGACGAAACTCGTAAACCGCTTCGGCCATGGACTGGCGAATCGGTTCGAAAAAGTTAATGACCTCGGAGAGCCTTAACGGGGCCATCTTCAGCATGGCCATGTTCCGGTAGATCTCGATTTCGGAATGACCAAGGAAGCGTATCTGGTCCCGGGACACACCCGCTGCCTTCAGGCTGTCCACGGCCTCCCTTTTTCTCATTTCGGCATAAGGTTCCGGGTCTTCGTCCACCATGGGGGCCAACCCGTCTCCGTTGGTCATGAACACGACCCGGATCCGTTCCCGCATGTGCTGGAGGATCCACGAGCAGCCCAGTTCGTCATCCTGATGCGCGAGAAACAGTATGGGACGTTCGTATCTTTCCAGGACCTGAACGAGCGATTCACCCGGCTCCATGGCCACTCCTGTTCTGCATTACACTTAGCTGCATTTACGCCGTGATTGTAAAGAATAGGTGGGGACCGGTCAAGGATGGCCCCCTGTTCATGCACGTCTTCCGGCGTTTTTCATGAAAACGGAAAGGCTGAGCTAAAGGCTGTGTTGCGGAATGGCTGGAAGGGACGAAGGTGGGGCTGGCTCCGGGTTTCATGAATGAAATTGAAAAAAACAGGATCCGGCCTTGCAGAAAAAAAAGAGGGGGGCAATCCTGCCCCCCTCCTCGTGTTTCTACGTTCGGACAAAAAGGCCTTTAGGGTACAAGAACCTTGAGTTCGATCCTCCGGTTCTGGGCACGACCTTTTTCGGTCTTGTTGCTCGCAATGGGCTGAGCCTCCCCGTAGCCCTTGGCTTTCAGCTGTGACGCCTGCACCCCTTTCCCAACGAGGTACTTCTTCACCGCTTCGGCCCGCTTGAGCGAGAGTTTCCGGTTCATGGCGGCCGCTCCCTTGGAGTCGGTGTGCCCGCCGATCTCCACCGTCATACCCGGCCTGATCAGCATCGTGGCCGCAATATCAACCAGCTCAGGGTAGCTTGAAGGGTCTATCGCGGCACTGCCGGATTTGAAATTGACTCCCAGCAGACCCAACCCCTCTGTCAGGAACCTGAACTCGATCCTGCGGTTCTGGGCTCGACCCTCTGCGGTCTTGTTGGAGGCAATGGGCTTGGCTTCACCGTAGCCCACCGCTGTCATCTGCGCGGCAGAAATCCCCTTGTCCACCAGGTAACTCTTCACGGCTTCGGCCCGCTTGAGCGAAAGATTCTTGTTATAGGCGGCCGACCCAGAGGAGTCTGTATAGCCTCCGATCTCAACCTTTACGTTCGGATTGTCCCTCATGACCTGTGCCGCGTTATTCAGCGCGGGATAGGACTTCGGGTCGATCACTGCGCTGTTCAGCTTGAAGGTGATTCCCTCGAGGACGAATCCACCCTTCTGCGCTCCGGAACACCCTACAGCATCCACCTTGTCACCCACCTTCGTTCCCGGGCACCTGTCCAGGGCGTCGCACACACCGTCGCCGTCGGCATCCAGCGGGCAGCCCACATCATTCACAACGCAGCCGGCCGGTGTGCCGGGGCACTGGTCCAGGCCGTCGAAGACACCGTCGCCGTCGGAGTCCAGCGGGCAGCCGTCCTCGTTCACGAGCGTACCGAGCGGGGTGTCCGTGCACATATCGAGGCCGTCCAGGATCCCGTCACCATCGGAGTCACGCGGGCAGCCTTTGCTGTCCACCCACGCCCCCACAGGGGTCCCGGGGCACTGATCCATCCCGTCGAACACGTAATCCCCGTCGCTGTCCAGGGGGCACCCCTTGGTATCCACGGTCACGCCCGGGGGGGTGTCGGGACAGGCATCCATGTCGTTGAGCACGCCATCCTTGTCGGCATCCCTGGCCTTGCCGCCGAGGAGGTAGCTCAAACCGCCGGTCACTTCCATGTTGTTCCACCTGCGGCCGTTGCTGAACTGGATCCCCGCGGGGGTTCTTACAAGGCGGAGCCAGTTGTCGAGCATGATCACGTATCTTGCGTCCAGGCGGAGCATCAGGTCTTCCACAAGGAAGATCTTCATACCGAGCCCTGCGGTGATCTGCGTGTCCAGCTTGTTGTCGATGGCACCGCTGTCCAGCAGGACCAGGCCGGCACCCATACCGAAGAAGGGCACGAACCGGTCGTAAACCTCTTCAAGGTGATACAGGAACTCGAACCTGAACTGATACCAGTCAATGGCGCTCCCGCTTGCCTGAAAAGCAGGAAATCCGACCGTGGCGTTATTGTATTTCGTTCCATCGATGTCATATTCTGCGGGAAGATAGGAGAAAGAAAATTCAAACGACAAGTCCCGCCAGAGGAAATAGCCGAGCCTGCCGCCGAATACGGGCGAATCACCGACCCACTGATTTCCCTCCATGAGGTACAATCCGCCGAATGCACCGACCTCGAACGCGCCATCCCTTACGTCGGCCCCCCAGGCGCCTGCTACAAAGGGGCCGGAAACGAGCATCGCCAGGATGATGGCGGCTAGTGGGAAGAATTGTTGTCGTTTCATTTCTTTCCTCCTCTCAATGAATGAGTTTGATTATCATCTATTAATAATATTTTGATGGCGACAAACGCCTGCCTATCAAACTATAATCAGGTTATTTACCCAAGGTCAGGTTGAGATGTCAAGCCCTTTTTATTTTTATTATTGAGCTATTCCATATAACAATTGGAGCAAATTATCAAGTTTTTTTTGAGAGATTATTCGCCTTTATGGAAAACCTTGTCACATTAATTATTTTTACGGGTTTCCCTTTTGCTTTTCTCGATGAAAAAGAGCCTTGCTAGGGCTTGCCAGGGACATGGGCCACAACATCTTGTATATGCTCCGCATCGCTCAGGAACATCACCAGGCGGTCCACCCCCATGGCCATGCCTGCGCTGGCAGGCATGTGCTGGAGAGCCTCGAGAAATCCTTCGGGCATCCGGTACGGCTGTTCGCCCCGTTCCTTTCTCTTTCGGTTGACCTCTAAAAAGCGGTCACGCTGCTCGCGCGCATCGGTGAGTTCTGAGAACCCGTTGGCCAGTTCCAGTCCCCCGGCAAACAATTCGAGCCGTTCGGCTACACGGGGGTCTTCCTCTTTCCTCACGGCCAGCGATGCCTCGTAGTCCGGAAAATCCGTCAGGAAAACCGGGCGAAAGGGATCCAGCAGCGGAACAACCCTTTCCATGAGGTCCCGCTCAAACCGTTCCGGATCCCTTTCTTCGAGAGGATTCCACCCTGCATGGGATTCGAAGGCGCTCTCTGCCGTGATCCGGGGCCAGGGCGGCGTGAGATCAACGGTTCTGCCCTGACAGGAAACCGCCCGTTCTCCGTACAACTTTTCACATATGCCCGGGAGGAGCTGTTCACAATCATCGGCCAGTGCCTGGTACCCCGCACCGGCACGGTACCATTCCAGCAAGGTGAACTCCTGAAGATGGTGCTGCCCCTTTTCTCCTTTTCGAAAGGCAGGCCCGATCTGGAAGATCCTCTCATATCCTGCCGCAAGGAGGCATTTCATGTGGATCTCGGGCGAGGGGAGCAGAAAGCCCTCTTCCGCTTCCACGGCATGGATGTGTTCCTCCGGGATCAGGAAAGGGTGAAGCACAGGTGTGGTGACCTCCAGAAACCCCTGTTCGATGAAGAATCTCCTGGTTGCCTGGAGGGCAAGGCACCGCAAGCGCAACCGTTGCCGCTTCTTCTTCAGGGTATTCAGCTCGTCCACTCGAAATACCTGTTCGGCCGGTTTCCCATGGACACTTCCATGTTCGCTTGGTTTCACCCGGGCGGGATCTTCTGTTTCTTTCAGGATTGATAAAACAGGCGGGCGGATGTGAACCTAGGCGTCTTTCACCCTTGAAACGTACTGTCCCGTACGGGTGTCCAGCCGCAGAACCTCCCCCTGTTCGATAAAGAGCGGAACCTGGATCACGTATCCGGTTTCCAGGGTTATGGGCTTTGAGGCACCGGAGGCCGTATCACCCTTGATGCCGGGTTCAGCCTCCGTGACCTTGAGGTCCACGAAGATAGGCAGGTTGATGTCGATGGGACGGTCCTGGAAGAAAAGGATGTTCACCACCAGGTTGTTGGTGAGGAAATTCCTTGCCTCACCCACCTGGTCTCCCTCCATGTGCACCTGCTCATAGGTGGAGGTGTTCATGAAGCAGTACTGTCCCCCATCCTCGTACAGAAACTGCATTTGCTGCTCTTCCAGGTTGGCCTGGGTGAAGCGGTCCCCGGAACGGTAGGTTCGGTCGAACTGCGAGCCGTTGATCAGGTTCTTGAGCTTGCATTTGTAGAGGGCCTGCCCCTTTCCGGGCTTGACGAAGGAAAAATCGATGATGATATAGGGTTCCCCGTCGATCTCGATCTTGAGACCCTTTCTGAGATCTGCGGCTTCGTACATGGGTTCCTCACATTGTGCGTGCTCAGGACTTCGCCTCAGAGGGCTTGTCCTTCAAAAGCTCTTTCAGGCTCGGCGTGCTCCCGAGGCGGCGCAACATTCGCTTCCTTTTCTTGCCGCTCCGCGCGAGCTTTCTCATACGGATGCTTTTCGTCTGTTTCGAGTTGGAAGCCATCGTCTCCTTTCCTTTCCCTCTGCGAATCATTCCGGGGTTTTACAGCAAATTGGTTATTATAATCCTGCATGAACCCAAGGTCAAACCTCCTTTCTGTTTCGGGATCGTACCGGGTTTCCGATTCTTTGACTTGACCCTTTTGTTTTGTTAGTTTTTCTTCGTCTCGAATGATGCTTGGAGTGCACGATTCAATCAGAAAAGGAGCGGTTCCATGAACAGGCGGTTCCTGTTTGCTCTGGCCCTCACCCTCTTCACGGTGGCGGGGTCAGGTTGCGGATACAACCAGCTCCAGGGGCTGGACGAGGATGTGAAGGCTGCATGGGCGGAGGTGCTCACCCAGTACCCGCGGCGTTACGACCTGATCCCCAACCTG
>CAZSUQ010000246.1:0-7258 GCA_964609935.1 uncultured Thermodesulfobacteriota bacterium
GGCCGGCAACCCGGATGTCCGTACCCATCAGGACCTCGGTGCCGCCTGCCAGGGCATAGCCTTCCACAGCGGCGATTACCGGTTTTTTGGGGCGGTAGGTCTTGAGCCAGCCGTTGAAGATGACGTTCATGTCTTTATGGATTCTCTCCTCGAACTCGTCCTCAGGAGGGGCCCCGGTAGTGAGCTTCCGGATGACGCTGAGATCCATGCCCGAACAGAAGTTCCCTCCTGCACCTGTGAGGATCACAACCCGTAATTCACGGTCTTCGTCCAGTTCATGCCAGGCGTCGTTCAGGCCGCAGAGGACCTCCGCGTTCACGGCATTCTTCTTTTCAGGGCGGTTGAGCGTGACGATGAAGATGTGCCCTCTCTTTTCCGTCAAAAGTGCCGGTTCACCCATGGCTCCTCCTCTTGATGACTGGTGAGGGAACAGGAAGGCTCTCAACCTTCGTGCAGGTACGGGCTCGATCGTGCGGAGATTCTTTGAAGGTCAGTCGAAAGAATGAATGTTCATTCCCGGGAGAGCGGCTTGAAGTACTTGATGTCCAGGATGCTTCCTGTCCGCTCCTCCTTGAACACGGCCCGGACCCTCATGCCGATCCGAAGTTGTTCCGCATCCAGGCCTCCCAGCATGTGAACAAAGCCGTTGTCTGCACCGTCGAGTTGAATGACGCCGTAGATGATGGGGGTTTTCACGGGTTGGGAGATGTTCGGCTCATGGACGACCGTGTAGGTCATCAGGGTCCCCAGATTGCTCACTTCCACCCACTCACCCATCTGTTCAAAGCATTCCATGCACGTGGCACGGGCCGGGACATAAACGCGATTGCAGGGGGCGCATCGCATTCCCAGAATCTTTTTCTTGTCCCTCAGGGCCGTGAGAACCTTTGTCCCCAGGGCACCGGCCGTGTAGGTGTTCGGGATGTAGATCTGGCCTTCATAGATGTAAACATCCTTGTCTTCCAGCTTGGTGGTTGCCGGCATGGTTTCGCCTCCTAGTCCTCGATGGTCCTGAAGTACATGATGTCCGAGGTTCCTTCGCCCCGTTCCGCGTCTTCCCGCCACACGGCCTGGACCCGCATCCCCACCTTCAGCTTGTCCTTGTCCGTTTCCGCAAGGAAGTGCCGGATGTAGACACCGCCGTCCAGGAGGATCATGGCATTGGGGTAGGGGTTTGCAAACTTCTCGCCGTAGTGCGGGTCCCAGAGTGGATAGACGAGGTAGGTGTATTGCATGACCGTGCCCGTCTGGCTCAACTCCACCCAGTCCTCTCCCGCTTCCACCTTGCAACGGCCGCAGACCTGTAAGGGCGGCCACAGGACCTCTTTGCACTCGGGGCAGCGGTTCGCCACGATCTTCCTGTTCTCCTTTGCCTCCTTGAAGGTCTTTCCGATCCACTTGCCCGTGGACCACCTGTACTTGCGGGGCGCGTCGATGTTCACCGTGAAGTATTCCGGTTTCACTGGGGGAGGGGGTGGTGGGGCCTGTTCCGAACTCTTGGACTCCGGCTTTTTCCTCGCGGGTTTTTTCACGGTCTTCTTCTTGCCTGCAGCCTTCTTTTTTGCTGTGGGTTTCTTGCCTGCGGCGGTTTTCTTTGCGGGCCTGGCTTTCTTCTTTTTTACCATCTTTCCCCTCCTAGATGTTCCGCTTGAGGAGCGTCAGCACGGTCCAGTTGGGTCCGCCCAGTGCCGTGGCCATCGCTGTCTTGATATCCTTGGGGACCTGGTGTCCGCCCGCGTCTCCGCGGATCTGGAGCGCGGCCTCGGCGACCCGGATCGTGGGGGTTCCCCCGATGGGATTGGTGGCGATCACCCCCCCGGACGGGTTCACGGGGAACGACCCTTCGATCTCGGTCACGCCCTTCTCCACCAGCTTCCACGCCTCGTTCTTCCCGCAGAAGTGAAGGTGCTCGTAAAGGCTCATCTCCTCCCAGTTGGACGGCTCGTAGATCTCGGCCATGTCGATGTCTTTCATGGGGTTCGTGATGCCGTTCCGCTTGTAAAGGCGTTCACAGGCCACGTGCTGGGTATAGGTTTCCGTGCCTGTGGGGTCGCCAAAGGTGCCGGCACGGAAAGGCTCCTGGTGCACCACCTCCACGTCCGCAATCCATACAGGCTTTTTCGAGATCTTCTTGGCCTTCTTTTCGGTTGCAAACACCAGCGCGCAGGCACCGCTGGACTGGGGGCAGAAATCCAGAAACCGGAGCGGCCACACGAGGTAGTCGGACTTGAGGACTTCGTCTACGCTCTTGAGACCCAGCTGCAGGTGCGCGTTTTCGTTGAGGCACGCGCCCCGGTCAGCCTTGAGCCGAACACGTGCCGCATGCTCCTCTTTTGCCCCGGAGGTTTGCAGGTAGGCCAGAGCCTGTTTGGCGAACTCGCCGATGGCGCCGGTCACCGCACCCTTTCCCCATATGGGGGTGGCGGCTGCTGTGATGGCAGCGGTTGTTTCCCCGCAATCCTGTTTTTCAAAACCGATGATCAGGGCCAGGTCGTACAGGCCTGAGGCCACCATGTAAAAGCCTTCCACCACCACAGAGGCACCGCTGGTGCCGCCGGTGCACACCTTGAAGCCCGGCTTCATGTAGGCTCCCATCTCTGTGGCAGCGCCATGGTCGGGCAGAAAGATGCACTCAAAGGTTTCCATGTTCCCCGTGAATACGGCCTCGATCTCCTTCATGCTCAAGTCGGCATCGGCCAGTGCCGCCCGCACCGCCTCATTGATCATCTCCGGCTGGGTCACGTCACGGCGCGTGCTCCGATGCTTGGTTTGACCGATCCCTACGATTGCCACTCGATTCGCCATATCTCTTCTCCCGCTACTGATTTCCGAGGATCATGACGGCCTGTTGCTGGCCGCAGATCCCGGTCACACCGTGGGCCAGCGCAATCCCTGCTCCGTCCACCTGTCGGTCTCCCGCTTCGCTGCGCAACTGAAGCACCGCTTCGGCGACACGGGCCATGCCGGCCACGCCGTTGGGATTTCCGGAAAGCACCCCGCCCGACGGGTTGACCGGAAGCTTGCCGCCCATCCGGGTCTTGCCCGACTCCAGCAGCATGCCGCCTTCACCGCGTCCGCAAAAACCGAGACCCTCGCTCCAGAGAAGTTCCTGATAGGTGAACTCCTCTGAGATCTCGGCCACATCGATTTCCTTCAGCGGGTTCTTGATGCCGGCCATGCTGTAGGCCTTCTTGGCTGCCTTGGTCAGCGCGGCACAATCCGCCAGGTCCCTGTCTCCGAGGTAGTGGGCTTCGTAACAATTGGAGACTCCGAGAATCCAGATCGGTTTCCTGGAGATCTTCCGGGCCCTCTTCTCCAGGGTCAGGATCATGGCACAGGCGCCGTCTGAACTCGGCTTGGTGTCGAGTTCCCGTATCGGGTCGGCCAGCAGCCTTGAGCCGAGCACATCCTCCACCGTGAGATCCATCGGCTCCTGGGCAAAGGGGTTGTTCCCGGCATTGCCCCGGTTCTTTACGGCCACCTTTGCGCACTGCTCGGCGGTAATCCCGTATTTGTACATGTAACGTTTTGCCTGCAGCGCAGCGGCTGAAAGGAAGTCCAGGCCGAGCTGGCGCATGAAGACCGCATCAAAGGCCGCGTTTTCAATGAGGGACTTCTCCGCCTGCGACTCCTTCATGTGCGCGATCACGAGCACGGTTTTCTGGTGGCCGGAAAGCACCTGGGCCATACCGCAATAGACGGCATTGAGACCGTCCTCGGCCACCTTGTCCTCGTGTCCGAGGTGGGCGCCCACAAAGGGCTGAATGTTCATGTTGGAGATGGTTCTCCCGTCCCAGAAGTCCTGGGAGCAGGAGACCGCCGAGTCGATGTCCGACAAGGTCAGCCCCGTTTCCTCCAGAACCTGCCTGATCGCTTCGTAGGCCAGTTCCCCCTCGTGTACATCCCCCCTGTCCGGGCTGTACCTCGTCTGGGCAACGGCACAGATGCCAACTCGTTCCGCCATACGGACCTCCTTCCCAATGGATCAGGGACCTACGCTGGTTGTCTCACTCCCGGCCCTGCTTTTCTTTTTTTAACCGCCGACCCACTTTATCCGTTGTCTGGACCATACAGTCCAGGATGATGGACTGTGTGTTCCGCATTAAATATCGGATACGGTTCTTTTTGTCAAGAAAAAACAGAAGGGGTTCCTGTCGGGTATAACAAGAAAACGCCTTGACAATAGAGACAGAACCCCTGTATATCCTTGGCAGGGAATCTTGAACGAAGAAGAGGCTTCCAGGCCGGGACCTCGGGTCAATTGCCAGGGGATGCCTCTATTGGATAGTTGATAAAAATCTGTTGGATACCTTCCTACCCGGGTGTGTGATGGAACAAATGGCAGGACAGATGGTGATCTCGGAGCTTGCCTCCCGCTCCGGTCTGCCGGTTTCCACGATCAAGTATTACATCCGGGAAGGTCTCCTTCCAAAACCCATCAAAACAGGTGAGACAAAGGGATACTACACGGTCAAACACCTGGACAGGCTGAAGCTCATCCAGAAGATTCAGAAGGAGAGCCGGCTGCCGCTTCAAAAGATCAAGGAGATCACCCTGATCATTGATTTTGGGGAGGAACGGGAAAAAAGGAATCAGCAGGGAAACGCTTCGGAGCAGGAAGACCAGATCCTCGAAGCGGCTACAGCCCTTTTCCGGGAGAAGGGATATGAAGCCACCACCATTGCGGACATCGTGAGCGCCGCCTGCATAGGACGCAGCACTTTCTACAGGAATTTTGAAAACAAAAAGGATCTTTTCATCGCATGCATTCGACGGGTGATCCTGCAGGAAGGGGTGCCCGAAGGCCTGGAGGAGATGAAGGAGAAGGACGGGTTCACCCTGTTCGACATGAGTGCCAACGCTTACTTTCAGGAGGGAGACCTGTGGCGGGACATGGTCCGCAGGTTGCGGGCAGCGGCCATCAACGACCCGGACGAGTTCGAGGAGACCCTGGAAGAAGCCATGCAGTTGAAGATCAACCAGTTCCATAAACGCATCAGAAAGAGTGTCCGGCAGGGGTTCATGCGTGAAGTCAATCCCACCCTCCTTGCCGTTATGATACTCGGCGTCCAGGAGGCCTGTTCCGAATACATCTCCAAGGGAATGTTTCGTGAGGATCCGAAAACGATCTTTGAGCAGGTCAAGGATGTCCTTCTTCATGGAATCCAACAGAAAGAGAAAGAACAAGAATCCACGAGGTGAACCGCCCCATGACTGAATCTCAGACAACCGTCAAGAGACTGATCGCTGTGTGCGGAAAAGGGGGTGTGGGAAAGACCGCCTTTACCGCCATGACGTCCAAGGTGCTGCTGGAAGGGGGGAGAGCGGGAAAACTGCTTCTGATCGATGCAGACCCGGCCATGGCACTGCCCAACACGCTCGGCGTGAAGGTCCAGCGGACCATGGGCCAGGTACGGGAGGAGATCATCGAGACCGCGAGAAGGGGAAAGAAGGAGGAGAAGGCCCGGTTGGCCGACACGGTGGACTACATGGCCCTGGAAGCGCTCCACGAGATGGACGATTTCGCCATGCTCGCCATGGGGCGCACGGAAGCCCAGGGCTGCTTCTGCCCGGTCAACGAACTTCTCCGAGGGACCATCGAAACCCTTTCCGAGAGCTTTGACACGATCCTGATCGACGGGGAGGCCGGTCTGGAGCAACTGAACAGACAGGTGATGCGACGTGTGGACACCCTGGTGGTGGTCAGCGACCCCACCTCGAGGGGCTTGGAAACGGCATCCATGATCAAGGGCATGGTGGAGGAGGAGAACGTCATTCAGTGCGAGAGGCTGGGCCTTGTGATCAACCGGGTGCAGGGGAACGAAGAGATCCTGCAGGAGGCGGCCGGACGGATCGGCCTGGAGATCTTCGGTACCGTACCCCTGGACAAGGATGTTGCCTATCACGACCTGGTGGGCAAGCCCCTCATGGAACTTCCTCCGGAAAGCAAGGGGATGGTTGCCGTCAGGGAGATCGTGGAGAAGCGCCTCCTGGCGTAAACGGTTCTGGGAAAAAAGGGAGTGTCTCCATGGGCTTGACGGTGATTACCGGTTCGGCATCCGGGATCGGTGCAGCGGTTCGAGAGCGCCTGGTAGGGGAGGGCGACGCGGTGATCGGCGTGGACCTGAAGGAGGCGGAGGTGATCTCGGACCTGTCCACAAAGGGCGGCAGGGAAGAAGCCGTAAGCGAGGTCCTTCGGCAATACAAGGGGTGTGTCGACCGCCTGGTGCTCTGTGCCGGGGTGGGGGCCCATGTGCAGCCTCCATCCCTCGTGGCATCGGTGAACTATTTCGGGGCTGTCGAGGTCCTGGACGGGCTCTTTGAAGCCCTGCAAAAGGGATCCGAGCCTGCCGCGGTGGTCATGTGCTCCAACTCCGCCCAGATGTTTCCCATGGATGATGACCCCTTTGTGCTGGCCCTGCTCGACCACAAGGAAGAAGAGGCCAGGCGGCTCGCGGATGAGATGGAGACCCCGGCCCTTGCCTACCTGGGGTCAAAGAATGCACTGGGAAAGACGGTGCGGCGGCGGTCCTCTGGTTGGGCGGCGGCAGGGGTGCGGCTGAATGCCGTGGCGCCCGGCCCGGTAAAAACCCCCCTGCTCGAGGGGGACATGGCCGACCCTGTTACCGGTGAGGCGATCCGCAATCTCCACGTTCCGCTGGGACGTATGGGCGAACCTCATGAGGTTGCCGAGCTGGTGGCCTTCCTGCTGGGCCCGGCCGCCTCCTGGATCCACGGAAGCATCTACTACATTGATGGTGGTATCGATGCCGAGGTGCGTCCGGACCGCTACTAACGGAAATCGACACTAGTGCTTTCCTGTCACGATAACCTGAGAGGGTCATGACTGGATATCGTTAGCTAGGCTGTTGAATCATGCAGTTCAACCTGATGGATGCATGGAGACGGAGCCTATCGTTATCGCCTTTTCGTGAACAGCAGGCAACATTGTAAACAAACTGTAAACAGATTGTAAAAAGATTGAAAATAAAAGAAAGAAAAGTGCTCAAAAGTCCCTAAAAACGGGTCGATACAACGATTCGTATTGACACGCAATTTCTTCTTCACCTATACTTCTTTCATCCCGAAAACCCCATTCACTCGGATCGCTTTCATCACCTCGTCCTCAAGGAGGCACCCATGGCAGACAAGACATTCGACGCCGTTATCATTGGAGGAGGGAACAAGGGCCTGTTGCTGGCTTTGTACCTGATCAAGTACGGCGGCATGAGCGTGGGAATCTTTGAAAGGAGACACG
>CAZSUQ010000247.1:0-7237 GCA_964609935.1 uncultured Thermodesulfobacteriota bacterium
CCCCCATGGAAACCTGGGAGGTGTTACTGAAGGAGGGCTTCGACCGGGTGGGCTCCTTTGTCCTCCTGTTGCTGTTTCTCCCTCTGTTCATCTTTTTCGCGATCTTCATCAAGATCGACTCCAGGGGCCCGGTCTTCTTCATTCAGGAACGCATGGGGCTGCACAAGAGAAGGTTCCGGATGTACAAGTTCCGAACCATGGTGGACATGGCGGACAACATGAAACCCCAGCTCATGGACCGGAATGCCCTGTCCGGGCCGGCCTTCAAGATCAAGGATGATCCCCGCTGCACCCGCGTGGGCAGGATCCTCCGAAAGATCAGCCTGGACGAACTCCCCCAGTTGATCAACGTGCTGAAGGGCGAGATGAGCTTCATCGGCCCACGGCCCCCTGTGCCCGAGGAAGTGGCCCAATACAAGACGTGGCAGCACAGGAGGCTGAGCATGAAGCCCGGGATCAGCGGGCTGTGGCAGGTGAGCGGCAGGAACGAGGTGGACTTCCAGAAGTGGATGGAACTGGACCTTCAGTACATCGACAACTGGTCCCTGAAGCTCGACTTCCAGATCTTCCTGAGGACCTTCCCCGCCGTTCTCTTCGGTCGCGGCGCCTCCTAGAGAGTAGCCGAACGCAGCCGATGGGCGTTTCTCAGCGACCTGCTAGGCGATCTCCTGGAACAGGCGACCCCACTTGGTATCCATCATCTTCTTGACGCGCTTCTTGCCGATCCAGGGATACCAGAACCCGTCATAGAACCCCCGGGAGGCCAGGTAGGCCCAGGGCACGATGGCGGTACGCAGGAGGGTCTTTTCCAGGGGCTTCAGGAGGCCGTGGTAGATCTGTTTCTGCCCACGGCTGGCAAAGTTGTCCCTTGCCGTGAAGTGCCAGTTGACCTCGGACACGTCCTCTCCCACGATCTCGATCTCGTTGAACTCGCCGCAACCCAGTCCCTTCTCGTGGGCAAGTCGGATGAAAGGAAGGGACATGGGTTCGAATCCCATCATCTTTGCGGAAACCGCATCAACGGCCACCATGTCCCCACTGGCCATGATGTAATCCTTTTCATAAGGGATCATGGCCCTGGGACCGGCACCGTCCCCCACAAAGGTCCCGTCCATCACGGCAAACAGGCCGCCGAAGATCTCCTTCTGAATGGTGAGCAGGTCCACGAGCGTCTCGTGGATGGTGGCATGGGCCCAGTGACGCTCGTGGTGCAGCAGGGCACCAAAGGCGTTCTTCATGGCACCGGTCATGGTGGTAAAGACATGGGTCTTCATGGTGGGAAAGTGGATGATGTTTTCGCCCAGGAACTTCTTCGGGATGAAGACCCCTTCCGGGAAGACGTCGTTCAGGGTGATCATCTCTCCCTTTGGCTCGTAGCGAATCCACTCGCCCGTTTCGATCAGCTTTTTGAATTCCGACAGTTTCTCGGGCTGCAAATGCACATTGTCGAGCCCGTATTTCCCCACCACGATCTGCTTCTGCTTGTTGTTCACCTCCCCGATCTTCCCGTCCACCACCACGGTTCGGTTGTGGCAGCCGTACAGGTTCTCCTTGGGGAATCCATCCTCCAGCAGGGTCTGGATCACGCCGTCCAGCTGCCAGGGCGTTGTGGAACAACCCGGGAAAAAGAGCTGCCAGGAAACATTGATCTTCAGACAAACCTTTTGATCCTTCTTCAGAAAGGTTTCGTACTCCGCCATCCGCATGAGCTTCTTGTAGTCTTCATTGACCGTATCCGGATGGGTCTTGAGAATGGCAACCTTGGAACGAGCCATGAAGTTTCCTCCTCTTCATCTCGAAAAAATCATGTTCATACAGGTCCACCGGCCCTGGTGCCGGCTTTTCACTGCGCCGTTACCGGAGGTTCGTGACCCTCTGTTTTAAAAATTCACCTTTTGTGATAGTAACGGGATAAACAATGAATCTATCAGCATACCGAGGCATATGACAAACGTCAATGAATCCCTTCATAACAGAGTGATCAAAAAATCCATACAATGCCGTCCGCTCAAAAAGGCTCAGGGGCAAGACGGGCATTTTTAATCAGACTGCCAGGAAGGTCGGTCCACACCCATGATCATCGAATGCCCTCAATGCCAGGAAGCCCACGAAACCGACGACGCTTCCATCCCTCAAGGGGGAATGGATTTCCAGTGCAGCCACTGCGGGATGACCTTTCGGATCAAGCCGCATCTCGACCTCGTGGAGCAGGAGGAGGACACGTTGCTTGTCGCAAACATCCTGCTTCAACGGGAAGAGATCCCTGTCTGGATGGTGCAGGCCTACGAACAGGGCGAACGAGGATCCATTTCAGACCCCCATGTACCTGGAGACACGATCCTCTCCCACGACATCCAGATGAGAGAAGCGAATACCGAGGAATCCATCCCCATCCTGATGGATGAAGCTGTCCATGAAGAAGGTGCAGCCCTGGATGAATCGATCCTCGATGCCCCCTATGCCAAGGGCAAGGGTATCTCCAGAGACTTTCCCGCTCATGCCCCCAAAGCCGGGCGGAGACCTCGGCCAGGCCTCATCATCAGTGCAATCCTTGTCCTGGCACTGGCTGCTTTCTTCCTTTTCGGAGGCAACCTGCGACAGAAGACCTTCGATCTCGCAGAAAACCTGGCGACAACCGTTAAGGGCTTGTTGCCCTTTCAGGAGTCGGAGGAAGGAAGCCTGCAATTCTCCAACCTGAAAGACTCCTTTGTGCCCCGTGGGAAAAAAGAGCCCTCCGTGTTCGTGATCGAAGGAAAGGTCACGAACCGGTACACAAAGCCCACTCATTCGATCCAGGTGAGGGGCATCCTGTTCGACGAGAAGGGCAAACGGGCGGCAGAGGAGATCGTCTATTGCGGAAACATCCTGAAGGAGAAGCAGATCCGGACCTTCACACGGGAAAAGATCGAAGAGACGCTTCAAAACGCCTACGGGGATTCCCTGTCGAACCTGAACATTGAACCCGGAGGTTCCATCCCGTTCATGCTCGTCTTTTTCGGCCCACCGGGGCAGCTCTTTGAATTTAGTCTTGAGATCGCCAACTACACCCTGAAGGAACAGGGTGATTAGGGGGGCGGGTCGCGCTTACCGATGGCCGTGAACATGGACGCTGTTCATTCGCCGGCAGAAAGCCACTTGTTCATCCAACCGGAACCTAGGACTTTTCCTCTGATGCCTCTTCCTTTGAAGCGGTTTCCTCGGGGATCTCCTTGTCCGGCGGTGTGATGTCGATGGCATCCGGTTCTTTGGACGCCTTCTTGAAGTTCTTGATCCCCTTCCCGAGTGCGCCGCCTATTTCCGGCAGTTTGCCTGCACCAAAGATGATAAGGATGTTGAATAAATCAATGATGTGTTCGGTTGGGCCGATCCCTCCGATCATTCTTGCTCTCCTTCTCATTTGCAATCAGGGAAGAACAGGGTGATTCTTATCCCCTGGCAATATTGTAGTCGGTTTTCAGCGGATTGGCAAAAGATTCTCCCTCCGGCCCGCAGAGGTCACCCGCTCATTTTTCGAATCTTCTCTTCCACCTCTCCCCTGGTGAGCCCCTGAATACGAATCCGCTTCTTGCGGGAAGCATGCCCCTTCTCCAGATGGACGCAGGAGTGCGAAATCCCCAATGCGCGTGAAAGCTGAAGGCAGCAGCCGTGGTTGGCCTCTCCGTGTTCGGGCCTTGCCCTGACGTGAACCTGGAGGAATCCCTGTTCATTGAAGCCCACGATCCTGTCCCGGTTCGAGCGCGGTTTGACCTGCACCCATAACGAACAGGTCTTCCCCGGTTCCCTTCCCTTGCCTGCGCGCTCCTGCATCCGTCTCCCGTTTCCAGCTGCTGTGGCCCTTTTCACGCAAGTTTGCATGGGCAATGGCTCACAGGGCAAGCTCCCTGGCCCTGCGGGCGGCGGCCTCCACGGCTTTGATCAGGGCCGCCCGAAACGCATCCTCCTCCAGCACCTTGAGCCCGGCCACGGTGGTCCCCCCGGGTGAGGTTACGATCTCCTTGAGCAGGGGGATCGGTTTCCCCATCTCTTTGGCCATGCATGCGCTCCCATACAGGGTCTGCAGGGCCAGCCTGCCCGCCGTGTCCCGTGAAAGCCCGAGCGTAACCCCTGCATCGGTGAGGGCTTCCAGAAACAGGAAGACGTAAGCCGGGCCGCTGCCGCTGAGACCTGTGATCATGTTCAGGTGGTCTTCCTTGTCCACCACAACGGTGAGCCCCACGGCATCAAAGATACGAAGCGCTTCGCTCCTGTCCTTTTCGGAAAGCCTGGGACAGAAGTACAGGCCCGTGGCCCCCTGCCCCACAACGGCCGCAGCATTGGGCATGGCCCGAACGAGCTTGCTGCCGTCCCCGATCCTTTCCAGAATCCAGTCCGTGGAGATGCCTGCGGCGATGCTGATGATCAAGGGCTGTTCCTGCAGGTGAGGTCGGATCTCCTCAAGGGCGGACGGCATGTCCTGGGGCTTCATGGCCAGGAGAAGAATCCCGGCATCAACCGGTTTCTTCTGGGCCTGGATCCCGTAGGTCTTCTTGAGAAGTGACCGCCGTCCCGCATCCGGATCCACGATCCGGATCTGCTCCGGCTGATAGGTCCTTGATTCCAGGAGTCCCCGGATCAGGGCCTCCCCCATCTTTCCTCCGCCCAGGCAACACAATCTCGGACTCTTTTTTCTTTTCATGTCCTTTCCCCCTGTTCTCAGCGTTGGCGCGGACCGAAGATCGCTGTTCCGATCCGAACCAGTGTGGCCCCTTCCTCAACGGCCACCTCGAAGTCGCCCGACATGCCCATGGAGAGTTCCTTGAGATCGACGGACGACGGGCATGCGGGCTGGATCTCGTCCCGTAAGCGCCTCAGGGCCGAGAAGGCGGGCCTGGCCCTTTCCGGCTCGTCAAAAAAAGGCGGAATCGTCATGAGCCCTGTGCAGCGAAGGTGTTCACATGACGCGGTCTCCTCGATCAAAGAGAGGACCTCGCCAGGCGGCACGCCCGACTTGGAGTCCTCTCCAAAAAGGTTGACCTGGATCAGCACATCCATGCGCTTCCCTTCCTGACCGGCATGCTGTTCCAGGGCGCGGATAATCTTCGCTCGATCCACGGTTTCACAAACATCAAAGAGCCGGACCGCAAGCTTTGCCTTGTTGCTCTGCAGGTGGCCGATCAGGTGCCATTGAGCGGACCGGGCGATCCCTTCCTGTTTCTTTTCCGTCTCCTGAACGTAATTCTCCCCAAGGACTTCAACCCCGGCCTCCACGGCCTCGGCGATCCGCTCCGGGCCCACGGTCTTTGTGACCGCCACCAGGCGCACCTCCTCCGGTTTTCTGCCGGATCGCAACGCTGCCTTGGTGATACGTTCCCGAATCCTTTCCACATTCTCCTGTATTGCGGATCCCATTCTTCACACCCCGATGAGAAACATGCATGCCCTGCCATCCGGCAGGAGGATATGTTTCACGCTTCCCTTATGTGATTCCATAAAGCTGAAAGACTTCCCGCAACCTCTCCAAAGGAAGTCCCACAACATTGCTGTAGGAACCTTCGATTTTTTCAATGAAACCGCTTGCGCCCCCCTGGATCGCGTAGGCCCCGGCTTTATCAAAAGGCTCTCCGGAACGGACATAGGCATCGATCTCCTCGGAACGGACAGGCCGCATCCAAACCGATGTCCGAACCGCCTCGTGGAAGCAGATCTCCTTTTCCCAGTGCATCAGGCAGATCCCGGTTATGACCTCATGCCTCCTTGCCTGCAGCTTTTGGAGCATCCCACGCGCCTCCTCCTCGCCTCCGGGCTTCCCCATGACGGTATGATCAAGAACCACAATGGTATCTCCTGCAAGAACCCAGGCCGGCCTGCCTTCCAGTTGGCATTTCCGGCTGACAGACCGACATTTCTCCTTTGAAATCCTCAGAACGTAATCGTACTCTCCTTCATTTTCTGTCTGTTTTTCATTTATATTACAATGGATTATATCATATTTGCTTGTAACTTCCTTTAACAATTCCTTTCTTCGAGGGGACGAAGACGCCAGAACAAGATCCGTATTCCCGGATCCCTGTTTTTCCATTTTCTCGTCCATAGCTTGAATAGAGTTTTCAAAACCTTTTCTGAACGCTCAATGACAATCTATTTTCTCTTATGACAAAAAGAAGAAACCCTTGTCAATGCGATCATTTCTACGTCGATTCACCCAATGTCCCTCACCTGTTCCCTTCAAACGGAAAGACCCTCATCGATATGCATGCGGCAGACCTGTCATTTGCATCCGGATAAACAGTCGCCGTTCACCATTGACCCTGGATTTGTTGACCCTTCAGGTTCCCTGTGATAGCGTTGCATGGGCCGGCTGGGCACAGGGTTTTCCCCGGATGTTTCCCCGCCGCCGCTAGCGGAAAGTGTACGTTCAACGCAACGAATCCCCAGCCAGAGACACGGGACGAACAGAAGAGTCCACCCTCCATGGAAACACTACAGGTTCAATCGAAAACCCGAAACGAATGGATCGACATTTCATCCGAGGTTCAAAAAATCGTATCAAAAAAGGGGATGAATGCCGGATATTGTCTTTTATTCGTGCCGCATACAACAGCGGCCGTCACCATAAACGAAGGTGCGGACCCGTCGGTCAAGGCGGACATCCTGGAAACACTCTCCACGTTGATACCCGAGAGGGCGTCCTACACGCATCTCGAAGGCAACTCGGACGCACACATCAAGAGTTCGCTCGTGGGGGCCTCTGCCATGGTGCCCGTCCACCAGGGAAAGCTGGTCCTGGGAACCTGGCAATCCATCTATTTCTGTGAATTCGACGGTCCTCGCAACAGGCGTCTCTACCTTCAGTTGATGGAACACCCCCCCCTCTGAACCAACACGGGGACGGAAAGAGGAGGAAAACCGCGTGGCAAGACGAAAGAAACAGGCAGCGCATCCCCCTTCGATCAAGGTCATCAAGCGCTATGGAAACCGGAAGCTTTACGATACCCAGCAGAGTCATTACGTGACCCTGGAAGAGATATCCCGCATGGTTCGCGAAGGCCAGGATCTCCGGGTCATCGACAACAAGACGCAGGAAGACCTGACCTCTGTCACGCTTACCCAGATCATGCTGGAGGAGGAAAAGAGCACAAAGAACGCCTACCCCCTCACCCTGCTCAAGAATCTCATCCAGCAGAGCGGGGGATCCCTCACCGATCTGGTCCAAAAAGGAAAGGAGTCCTTTGAGACCATGAAGACAGAGGGCATGGGG
>CAZSUQ010000248.1:0-7218 GCA_964609935.1 uncultured Thermodesulfobacteriota bacterium
CATCCTGGAAACA
Organism: uncultured Thermodesulfobacteriota bacterium; assembly: GCA_964609935.1. Lineage (GTDB taxonomy): Bacteria > Desulfobacterota > DSWW01 > DSWW01 > DSWW01 > CAYTRL01. The sequence goes on from CAZSUQ010000248.1 coordinate 14, forward strand.
GACATATTTGATCTCACCACACCAGTTCGATTCGATGGGGGCCTGCCACTTGCTCATCTTCTTGTCACAGTGAGGGCATAAATAATCTTTTTCACTCATAGACGCCTCCGATAGAAATAATCGAGAAATATATTATCAGCGACAGGGGCGAATGTCAAAAAATTCCAGTTGTTTCCGAATGATATGGCTCTTTGGGTATTCCTTTTAAAGCTTCGGGTTCCTTGACAAAAATAGAGGTGATATGTTAAAAAGATGGGACTAAAATGAATGAACCATCATTCAATACAATAGGGTCGATTCCCCTGTTCCGTTCGATCCCCATCCGTGGACCTGCCCATCCGGAAACGGTTTTTTGAGAACGAATCGCTCCCATTTGTGATTCCCCGAAACGGGTATCCATCAGACAAGCGTTGCAACGGTTTTTCTAGGAAGAAGCGTCTATTCCCTCCCAATCAAGGGCCTTGCTAAAAAATCTGAAGGATTTCCAATACGTAGAATGAAGAGGAACTTCCCGCGAATCCTAATCGGCGCTTTTCGTGGTGGATCAGGAAAGACCCTGGTAAGCCTCGGCATGCTCGCCAGCTGGCGTGAACAGGGCGTGAACCTGTCCGTGTTCAAGAAAGGCCCGGACTACATTGATGCCTCCTGGCTTCATCGTGCCTCGGCAAAGCCCTGTTACAACCTGGATACCTACTTGATGGGCGACCAGGGCGTTCAGAGGTCTTTCCGGAAGCGGACTACCGGGACGGAGCTGGCTTTCGTGGAGGGAAACCGGGGTCTGTTCGACGGCGTGGACGAGCACGGGCAGCACAGCTCCGCAGCACTGGCAAAACTTCTGGGACTCTCGGTCTTTCTCGTGATCGACTGCACGAAATCCACACGAACTCTGGCCGCCATGCTCAAGGGTTGTCAGGTTCTGGATCCGGCATGCGATATCAAGGGCGTCATCCTGAACAAGGTGGGAACCTCACGCCATGAATCGGTCATCCGGCGCAGCATCGAGAGCTATTGCGGGATCCCCGTGTTCGGCGCGATCCCCAGGCTGAAGCGATTGAACCTCTACGAGCGTCATCTCGGGCTTCTCCCACCGGAAGAACATGCAGCCGTGGATGAAGTGACCGGCGTGCTTCAAAACCTGATGGAGCAGCACGTGGATCTGCCGGCGGTGCGTGAAGCAGCCGAACAGCATGCCCGCAACCTTCCCGAGCCGGTGGTGGAGCAGGAGGATCCCGCCCGGGAGGACTCTCCCCTTTCCAAGTCCTTTTCCGGGATCCGCATGGGCGTGGTTCAGGATACGTCTTTTCATTTCTACTATCCCGAGAACATCGAAGCCCTTCGTGACGGGGGTGCCGAGATCGTTGAGATGAACGCTTCTTCGGATACTTCACTGCCCAAGCTCGATGCCCTCTACATCGGCGGCGGCTTCCCGGAAACACATGCAAAGGTGCTTGCAGAGAACAAGAAGTTTCATCAGTCCCTGCGGGAGGCGGTGGAGCATGGGTTGCCCGTTTATGCGGAATGCGGGGGTGCGATCTTTCTGGGAAAAGGAATCGAACTGGACGGGAAGTTCTATCCCTTTGTGGGAATCTTTCCCGTTGTCTACCGCTTTTTCGAGAAGCCTCAGGGGCACGGGTACACCCTGCTGGAGGTTGAAGAGGAAAACCCCATCTTTCCCAAGGGGATCTGCCTGAAAGGGCATGAGTTCCACTACGTAGGTGTCAGCCGCTGGGAAGCCGGAAACGCACGGTTTGCCTGCAGGGTGAAGAGGGGATACGGGTTCGACGGCCGGCATGAGGGGCTCTGCTACAAGAATGCCTATGCATCCTTTTCCCATCTCCATGCACTGGGAGAGTCTCACTGGTCAGAGAACTTCTTGAACAAAGCCGTGATGGAAAACCGTCATTGATCTTCCCGGACAAACGAACCGGGAGTGAGCGGAGGAAATACCCAGGGGAGGAGGAAACGGGACCGGACGTGCCGTCCTCCCCCGGTTTCCTTTATGTGATCTGAAAGGAAGAGGAGCTTACATCAGGTAATCGACAACCAAAACAAGCAGGAGGTACAGGAGATGCCACAGGTCGAATTAGGTGGAAAAGCAATGGAAGTGGATGAGGATGGATTCATCCAGGCACCGGATGAGTGGACCAAGGAGGTTGCTTCAGACCTCGCCAAGACCGAAGGTGTGGAAGACATGGGTGACGACCACTGGAAACTGGTGGAGTACATTCGCGACTATTACGCCAAGTTCGGTATCCCCCCCATGGTTCGTAAGCTTTGCAAGGAGACGGGCTTCAAGCTGAAATACATCTATGAGCTCTTCCCATCAGGACCGGCAAAGGGTGCGTGCAAGGTCGCTGGCCTGCCCAAACCTACCGGGTGCGTCTGATCCTTCGGGGGTCCAGCACCCATTTTCACAGAGCCTTTCCCGCCGTTCTGGCCACGTGTGTTGTTGAAGCTAGCAAGAAAGCGGGAGTTGCCTTGAAAGGGGCGCGGCAACGGGGGAAGCCCCGGCGATGTCACGTCCCCGGCGGTCATGCCCAAACCCCTCGTGTTTCGGACTGCATGCATCTTCGGGTAAGGGACGGACGGGATTGGCTCTTGTCAGAGGACAGCCGAAAACCCGCCAGCGCTCCTGGCGGGCGGTAAAAGCGGAAGGTGGAAAAGGCAGGCAAAGCATGCTCAAGGATCTCCTGGAAAAGGAGAAGGCCGCCATTCTGAAACGGTGGTTCCATCACATCCTGGCGTCCTACCCATCGGATACGGCGCGCTTCATCAAGCAGGAAAAAGACCCGTTTGCCAATCCGGTGGGCTCCACCATCCACAAGGGCATCACCGAGATTTACGAGGACCTGCTCCGCGGGGAGATATCCGAATCGATCCATGAATGCCTGGATCACATTCTGCGTATCCGGGCGGTGCAGGATTTTTCGCCCTCCCAGGCGGTTTCCTTCATCTTTGCATTGAAGTCGGTCGTCAAGGACGTACTGGCCGAAAACCTGAACGAGATGGATAGCCGACGGGATTTCGAGAGGTTTGAAGCCCTTGTGGACAGGTTGGCGCTTCTCGCTTTTGACGTCTACATGCAATGCAAAGAGGCGGTCTATGAACTTCGGGTCAATGAGGTGAAAGGCCACCGGGATGCGGCTGTCCGTATGCTCGAGCGAACCAATCGGCTGATGGAGAAGGCGGGGCGGACCCAAACACCTTGAGCGACTATCGGCAAGGGTTTTCCGCTCCATGTGAACGGTTACCAACATGCAGAGAGGTAAGGGTTGATGAGTGCCGTGTACTCCCTTTGTGTGGTGTTGATCCTGGTGATGATCGCCGCCATTGGCGTGTCCTCGATGGGGCTGTACCCACTTTTCGGTGTGGTTCTCCCTTACGTGGCCGTCTCCCTGTTCATCATCGGGGTCGTCTACCGCGTACTGAAATGGGCTTCCTCCCCGGTTCCCTTCCGCATTCCCACCACCTGCGGACAGGAGAAATCCCTCCCCTGGATCAAGTCCAGTCCCCTCGACAATCCGCACAACCTGCCGGGCGTCATCGGAAGAATGGCGCTGGAAGTGCTGGCCTTCCGTTCCCTGTTCCGGAATACAAAAATCCAGCGGACCGAGGACGGGCGGGTCCTTTACGGGAATAACCAGCTCCTCTGGCTTGGAGCCCTCGCCTTTCACTACTGCCTTCTCATCATTCTCGTGAGGCACTGCCGGTTCTTCATGGAACCCGTTCCGTTTTTCGTTACGATCACGCAGGACCTTGACGGCTTCCTGCAGGTCTGGACACCCCGACTCTATCTGACGGGTGTCGTGATCGTTGTCGCCCTGGGTTACCTCTTTATCCGGAGGATCTTGAATTCCCAGGTACGCTACATCTCCCTGCCGTCGGATTACTTTGCGTTGTTCCTGCTGCTGAGCATTGCCATCTCCGGTGATTTGATGCGCTACATCACCAAGGTGGACGTGGTCAAGGTGAAGGAACTTGCCATGGGACTGGTCAGCTTCCATCCTGCCGCTGCGAGCACCCTGGAAGGCATCGGCCTGATTTTCTACATTCACCTCTTCCTTGTCTGCATCCTGGTTGCCTACTTTCCGGTGAGCAAGCTGATGCACATGGGGGGAGTCTTTTTGAGCCCCACGAGAAACCTTGCCAACAACAACCGGATGAAGCGGCACGTCAACCCGTGGAACGCACCGGTTCACGTGCACACCTACGAGGAGTGGGAAGACGATTACCGGGACAAGATGATCGCGGCGGAACTTCCACTGGAGAAAAAGGAATAAACCATGTCGTCTGATGAGTTGAAGATCAATCCGGAGGTGTTACAGAAGGTCGACTATACTCCGCCGAAGAAGTCGTGGATGGATCCGTCCGTCCACTTTCGGAAGGGGACCTACTGTTACAGTACGGCCCCGAAGCACGTGGAGTATCTGGAGATGGCCAACCCGAGGGAGTGGAGTCCCACGGACGAGGACTGGAAACTTCCGGACGACTGGAAGGAGATCGTCCTGAACGGAATCAAGGAACGGCTCTCCAAGTACCGCTCCTTCCAGGTGTTCATGGACATCTGCGTCCGGTGCGGCGCCTGTGCGGACAAATGCCACTTCTTCATCGGTTCCGGCGACCCCAAGAACATGCCCGTGCTGCGGGCCGAACTGATCCGCTCCATCTACCGGAACGATTTCACCACCGCCGGCAAGATCCTGGGAAGGCTTGCGGGCGGAAGAAAGCTCACCGAAGAGGTGATCAAGGAGTGGTTCTACTATTTCTATCAATGCACCGAATGTCGGCGCTGTTCGGTTTACTGCCCCTATGGCATCGACACGGCGGAAATCACCATGATGGCCCGGGAGATCCTGAACCTGCTGGGCCTCAACATCACCTGGGCGCTGGAGCCGGCGGCGAACTGTTTCCGCACCGGCAACCACCTCGGCATCCAGCCGCATACCTTCAAGGACACGATGGAGTTCTTTGCGGATGAGATCGAGGATGTCACCGGGATCAAGGTGGATGTGCCCATCAACAAGAAGGGGGCGGAGATCCTCTTTGTCACGCCCTCCGGGGATTACTTCGCCGATCCGGGCACGTTTACCTGCATGGGCTACATGATGCTCTTCCACGAGCTCGGGATCGACTACACCTGGAGCGCCTATGCCTCCGAGGGGGGCAACTTCGGCCTGTTCAATTCCCACGAGATGATCAAGCGGCTCAATGCGAAGATCTACTCCGAGGCCAAGCGGTTGGGCGTGAAATGGATCATGGGTGGAGAGTGTGGCCACATGTGGCGCGTGATGCACCAGTACATGGATACCATGAACGGTCCTGCGGACTTCATGGAAGATCCCGTCTCCATGATCACGGGGACAAAGTTCGAAAACGCAAGGGCCACGAAGATGGTCCACATCTGCGAGTTCACGGCGGACCTGATCAAGCATGGAAAACTGAACCTGGACCCGAGCCGGAACGACGGCCTGCGTCCCACCTTTCACGATTCCTGCAACCCGTCCCGGGCCATGGGCATCCTGGACGAGCCCCGCTACATCATCCGGAACGTATGCAAAGAATTCTATGACATGCCCGAGAACACGATCCGCGAGCATACCTACTGTTGCGCGGGGGGTGCGGGACTGGGTACGGACGAGAATATGGAGATGCGGATGCGTGGGGGCCTCCCCCGCGGCAAGGCGCTCAAGCACGTGCAGGAAAAGCACGACGTGAACCGGCTCGCCTGTATCTGCGCCATCGACCGGGCCACGTTGATTCCCCTGGCGAACTACTGGGCTCCGGGCGTGGAGGTAGCGGGTGTCCATGAACTGGTGGCCAATGCGCTCGTGATGAAGGGAGAGAAGGAGCGGGAGACGGACCTGCGCGGCGAGCCCCTTAACGGAAACGGAGGAGAATGAGGATGTACGACGCTGGGAAAATCATTGCCGGGCTTCTACTCTTCCTTTGCCTGATCACATCCCCCGTCTGGTACAACCTGGCCATGGGAAAGGCGGCTGTCAAGCCCGACCCGAAGCTTCCCGCCAGGGAAACCGAGTGCGTGGCCTCGAAAGCGAACATGGTCGCCACGCACATGACGATTTTGGACGATTGGAGGGATGAGGTCGTTCGGGGTGGTGACCGGGAGTTTGTATCCGCAACCGGCAAGACGTTCATGATGAGCCTTTCCGAAGGATGCATGAGATGCCATTCCAACAAGGCAGAGTTCTGCGACCAATGCCACAACTACGTGGATGTTTCCCCGTACTGCTGGGACTGCCATGTTGAGCCGAAGGAGAAGAAGTGATGGCCATGAACAGGAGAGATTTTCTACGGATCACCGGCATGGGGACCCTGATGGGCCTGGGGGGCGCGGCGGCCAGGGACCTGGTCTGCACGGGCGCGGCGGAAGCCCAGCGGACCCGGGCGGACGCAAACGCCTTGACGGCCAAGCGATGGGCCATGGTGGTGGATACGCGCAAGTGCCTCGAAAAGGTCGAGAGGGATGGATGCAAGGACTGCACCCTTGCCTGCCACGCGATTCACAACGTTCCCAAGATTGAGAATCCGAAACACGCCATCAAGTGGATCTGGCAGGAACCGTACGAGAACACCTTCACGAGCCAGCATCACGAGTTCGCCGAAGAGGCCGTACACGGAAAGCCGTTTCTCGTGCTGTGCAACCACTGCGACAAGCCCCCCTGCGTGCGGGTCTGTCCCACGCAGGCGACCTTCAAGCGCGAGGACGGCATTGTCGTGATGGACTACCACCGGTGCATCGGATGTCGCTACTGCATGGCCGCCTGCCCCTACGGATCCAGGAGCTTCAACTGGTTCGATCCGCGACGGGTGCTCGAATCCGATAAGGTCAACATCGATTTTCCCACGCGGATGAAAGGCGTGGTGGAGAAGTGCAATTTCTGTGCGGAGCGGCTGGCTGTGGGCCAATTGCCGAAATGCGTGGAAGCATGCAAGGCCAAGGCCCTGACCTTTGGAGACCTGGAGGACGCCGGCTCTGATTTGAGGAAGGTGCTTCGTTCACACTACACCATCCGCCGGAAACCGGAACTGGGCACGAAGCCTGAAATCTTCTATATCGTGTGAGGGGATCATGATTCAAAAAGCAGTTGTAGGCGGTCCGAGATACTGGGGACTCATTATTTTTCTGCTCGCGATCATCGGGATCGGCGTGGCGTGTTATCTGGTACAGTTCATCTACGGGCTGG
>CAZSUQ010000249.1:0-7204 GCA_964609935.1 uncultured Thermodesulfobacteriota bacterium
GGGCCGGGTTGCGTCCCGGTATGGTTGCAGAGAGACCCAGGCCCAAGGCCGCAACGATTGGAACGGTTACTGTGGATGTGGTTACCCCTCCGGAATCGTAAGCAAGGGGGATGATGGTCTTTCGAGCAAAGATCGTCTGTACCACCACGATCAGATACCCCGCTGCGATATACAGAAAAAGGGGAGTCCCCGTAATGATTCGGAATGCGCCTAATGCAATGCCGATCGCTACGCCAAAGGCAACGACAAGCCGCAATCCCCATTGGCTGATCGTGCCTGCGGAGACCTGATTCGCTTTATAGGCAACAGCTATGAGCGCAGGTTCTGCAATGGTGGTGGCAAAACCGATTAATGCTGCAAAGACGTAGACCCAGGTGTAAGCCCGCCATTCCGGATGATTCGGTGCCATCTCGCTTCCGAAAACAAACTCCGGGGCTGCAAGTTGCTGGGCCATGATCTTTCCCAACGGAAAAAGCGCTTTCTCCAGTCCAACCAGAAACAGTGTGAGCCCTATCAGCACATATCCGAAGCCCACAACCACCTGGCGCAATTGGGGGATGGGCTGGCGCAGTATGAACCACTGGAAACCCACTATGAGCGCCAAAACCGGAAAAACATCCCTGCAAGTAGCGACAAATGTCTGTGCAATTTCAAATAACATATTAACTTACCATGCGAATTTAACGCCGAAAAATACCATGCCAAAGCCCAGGACAAAAACCATGGGAAACAGTGAGGCAAGGGCAATCATGCCAAAACCGTCCACCATGGGGCTACGTCCCCCGATGGAGGAAGCAAGCCCGACTCCTAAGGCAGTGACAAGAGGCACCGTCACTGTGGAAGTGGTGACGCCTCCGGAGTCATAGGCGATACCCACGATTTCCTTGGGGGCTATGAGAGTCATCAAAATGACAATCATATAGCCTGCGATAATCAGGTAATGGATGGGCCAGCCGCGCAGGATGCGTAGGATGCCAATAGCGATAGCCAGCCCTACGGATACCGCCACAGTAAGACGCAGGCCCAGGGCATAGGACGTCCGGGCGCTTTCACCGGGTGAAATAATGTTCGCTTGAGCTGCCACTTCTGCTGCTTCCTGGGTGATGGCAATCAGGGCGGGCTCGGCCACGGTGGTGGAAAACCCTAAGCCGAATGCAAAGATCAATAACCAGAACAGGCTCCCTTTTTGAGCAAAGGCAACGGCCAGCGTCTCCCCGATGGGGAACAGGCCGATTTCAAGGCCCTGGACGAACAGCATAAGACCGATGATCACTAAGAGTGCGCCTATAAGCACCTCAAGGAGTTCCGGAAATGGCTGCCGAAGTACAGCAAGCTGAAAGATGGTGATGACCAGTATGACAGGCAAAAGGTCGCGGCCGGCATCTTTCAGCTTTCGAAATAGCAACCCTATGAGTGTGGGTAACCGATATCGGCGTTTAGTCTCCTGGGGCATCGGTTAACTTCCTTCAAGCTATTTTCATATTCTAATCGATAGGAATTCTGTTTCGGCTAGGAACAGAGTACGACAGAAGGGAATTGTGCGTCAAAAAGAAAAGAGGTCCCATATGTTGTGGCCGGCTGCGGGATGGACAGAATACGAAAAACGCAATGACTACGGCCCGGGATTCGCGAGTAGAGTCCGAAGAGAGAGCCAGAAAAGCGGTTTTCGGGCATACGCGGACGCCAACAGGAAGCCTAATCAAAACCGCCTTACAGGTCGTATCAACACTCCCAGTGGACGGGAGGCGCCTGGGAGAAGTCGTCCTCCTCAAAGGCAGGCAACTGCGAGAATAGGTCCTCAACGGGAAAGAGCTGAATGATACATATAGCTAGCTGAGCAGCTGCGTATGGATGGCAGACCGCGATACAAGGTAATCGAACGAAATTGATTGCCCCAATCGCTTCGGACGATTTTGATATTTCTCTTATCTATCGCCGCTCGGATTGTGAGTCTGAGTGTTTGATATTTCACATGCCCCAATCTTGAAACCTGGATTTACAGTTTCTATCAAGAATTTGAAAAACAGGGGACAGCGAAAGATTTAAGATTTTTCCTCCATATCTCATTCCAACCTGACAAAGAAATCCCACCTCCGAAAACTGAAAACTTCTGCCATCTACACGTAACAACCGATCCTCTGAAATCCAATTGGTATCGTTCCGAGATGCTGAGAAAATCGAACAGGGGATTGTCTCAGGGGAAGTGGAATCTCTCCGAAAGATTATGTCAACTTACATTCTGGTTATGACTCCTACGTTCATGATCGATGCACACGCTTGGAGCGCCTGCAACTGCCTTTGCCTCCTATTGAAATAAAGCCTTTCCTTTGAGAAGATACATCCTCCGGCCGGGTTGACTCTCAGTTCAGGTATAAAGCCCATCCGTTGAGGGAGGTCCAGGTGGATGCCGGTGTCGAGAAGTCACATCTGCCTTATTGGATGAACTCAAGAGCGGTTGTTTGGTATGACGTGGATCCTGTGAGCTCGGCAGGAATGAAGAGCACAAGGATGAAAGGATGACCATCGTGGACGAGAACGGGCTGCTGTCCAAGCGGCTTCTCATCATCTCCGGAAAAGGGGGTGTGGGCAAGAGCACGATGACCGCTTCCCTGGCCCTGCTGGCAAGCCGGCTCGGTAAACGTGTGATGGTAGTGGAGGTCGACACCATCCCCACCGTGGCGGACCTGCTGGGCAGCAAGGTGGAGGTGGGGTACAAGCCCCAGGAGGTGATACCGGGCATCTCGGTCATGAACATCGACGGCTTCAGGGCGATCGAGGACTATTTCAGGGTCAAGCTGAAGAGCCAGCGGATCCTGGACAAGGTCCTTCAGAGCAAGATCTACAAGTACTTTGTTGCCGCGGCACCGGGTCTCAAGGAGCTCATGTGCGTGGGCAAGCTCTGGGACCTCGTGGACAACCAGTCGGGCAAGGACGGACGGCCCCTCTATGACCTGGTTCTTGCCGACATGCCGGCCACGGGCCACGGGTTCTCGCACCTGCGCATGCCTCAGACCGCTGTGGATACGCTGAAGATCGGATTCGTCAAGGAGGAGGCGGCAAAGATCCTGCGTCTTTTCCAGGACCCGGAAAGGGCGGCCTTTCTCATCGTGACCCTTGCCGAGGAGATGCCGGTGAACGAGTCCATCGAGATGAGGCGGCTCGTCACAGGGACCCTGAAGTTTCATGTGGGAGGGATTTTTGTCAACGGTGTGTATCCGGAGGTGGGGGAAGGGCCTGAACAGGAGGAACAGCGCGGGCTCCTGGCCGCGGCCATGGCGGAGATGGAGAAGGACCCGAAATGGCGGCCTCTGCTCGAGAGCGCCTTGAGCGTTCAGAGGCGCAGGGACATGAACCGGAAATACATTGAAGTGATGAAGAAGGAATTCAGCGAGCCGTTGATCGTGCTCCCCTTCATCTTTTCCAGGGTCTTCGGCCCGGAGACCATTGAACGGCTCTCCTCGTGTATCGCGGAGAAGATCAACGAAATCGTGACGCAGCCTGCTGAAGAACCGCTTCCAAGGGCTTCGGGCGATGGTTGAAGACGGAACCGGACGGGGTTCCTGAGACAGGGGGCACCGCAGGGAAGGAAACAAGCGGCATGAAGAACCTGGACGCCTTGATTCAGGATAAGAAGATCATCACCTGCGTGGGCAGCGGCGGGGTGGGAAAGACCACGGTGTCCGCCACCATCGCCTTTCACTGTGCAGTGAGAGGGAAGAAGACCCTGGTGCTGACCATTGACCCGGCCCGGCGGCTCGCGAATTCCCTGGGGCTCAAGTCCCTGGGGAATGAAGAGACCCTGGTCCCGAGGGAAAAGTTCGAGCAGGCGGGACTCGACCCCTCCGGTTCCCTTTATGCCATGATGCTCGATACCAAGACCGCCTTTGACGAGCTGATCAGGAGGGTGGCCCCGAACGAGGAAGTGGCCCAGAAGATCCTGGATAATTACTTCTACCAGAACCTTTCCACGGCCATGGCCGGATCCCACGAGTACCTGGCCATGGAGAAGCTCTACGACCTGTACAGGCAGGGACGATACGACACGATCATCCTCGACACGCCCCCAACACGGCAGGCCCTGGACTTTCTGGATGCGCCGAGGAGAATCTCGGACTTCTTTGACAAGGACGTGCTCAAGTGGTTCCTGAAGCCGTACTTTGCCGCAGGCAAGACAGGGCTCAAGATGCTCAACCGGACAGGGGGCCTGGTGTTCAAGGTCATCGAGCGGGTCACGGGAGCCGGGTTCATGAAGGACGTGTCGGACTTCTTTCTCGGCTTCAGCGACGTGTTCGACGACTTCAAGAAGGAGGCGGACGAGGCCTTTGAGTTGCTGCGGGGAGGGGAGGTGGCTTTCCTCCTGGTGATGAGCCCGAGCCGCATGCCCATTGAGGAGGCACGCTTCTTTTACGAAAAGCTCGAGGAATACCGGATGCCCTTTGGGGGGTTCATCATCAACCGGGTCCACCCCGACTTCCTCCAGCAGGAAGAGGGGACGGCCACAACCCCCGATTCGGCGCCTGTAGATCGGACAGCGTGGAAGCAGGAACTCGAGGCAGAGGCGAGTGCGCACTTCGGGGACCTGGCTCCCGGCCTCATCCAGACCCTGAACAACGTTCAGACCCTGGCAGAGATCGACAGGGACCGGATCGAGACCTTCATTTCCTCCCTGGACCGTTCCATTCCGTACTGGACCGTTCCCATGCTGGACGAGGATGTCTATGACATGATGGGTTTGGAACGTGTGCGCAGGTTCCTGTTCAACGGAGCCGTTCCACCGGGGACACAAAGAATCCCGGAGGAAGGGGCCCTGTTTCACACATAGGACAGAATCCCCCTGCAGAACCTCTTCACACCCTTCAACAGGCAGGTTCCTTCCCTGCGCGGCTGGCAGCAGAAGGCTTCATGAAGGTTGCGAGCCAGGGTCCGGTGCCCGAATACACTCCCCTGCATCCTGTTCCCAGTGGGATGCATCTCTTTTATAGATTCAAATAATACCCTTCTTTTGTATGAACCCGTCCCTGGAAAGAGGCCTGATTCGTGCGAGGTTGCTCTCGTCACTCTAAACTCCTCCCCATGCACAATATTTCCAACGATATGATGAAAATAAAAGTAGGTACCGAGACCTTCCCGGGTTTTCTGTGTTTAACAGTAATAAGACAGCCCTTGTCACATTAGCCGGGGCAGGCAAGGGCCTCTACCTGAACGGATAGAGTGAACCGCCCGTTCGATCCAGGGCAGACGAGCAAAACCCAGGAGCTTACAACAACACAGAAAAGGAGGGGCTTCAATGACACGATTACGATTCTCAGCCTTGGCACTGCTCGCGGTCATCCTGTGCACCACAGGCTGTCCGCCTCCGCCTCCACCTCCGGAGAATACCTTTGTCAACTGGGAGAGCCCCCCGGTGCATGGCGTTGACGTCACACCGAACGGCTCCACAATGCTGGTGGTGAACACCCCGGACAACCGGATCGAAGCCTTTGATCTCACTGGAGGATTCCCTGTTCACGTGGGCAGTGTGCCGGTGGGTCTCGACCCTGTGTCGGTGCGCGCCCGGACGAATTCCGAGGTGTGGGTGACCAACCTCATCTCGGATTCGGTGAGTATCGTGAACCTTGCCTCGGGAAACGTTGTGAGTACCCTGTCCGTTGGAGACGAGCCCACAGACGTTGTCTTTGCCGGAAACCCTCACCGTGCCTTTGTGTGTGTTTCCCAGGAGAACGCGGTCAAGGTGTATGATCCCAACGATCTCTCAGCAGCACCTCTCGTGGTGACCCTGGAGGGAGAAGACCCCAGGGCCCTGGCAACGGACGGCCAGCGGGTGTATGCGGCCATCTTCCAGTCAGGCAATGGAACCACCGTACTCAATGAAGGGGTTTTCGGTGAAGCGGACGGCCCCTACGGAGGAGAGAACCCCCCTCCGAACTGCGGCGACGATTTTTGCCCGCCCATTGCAGCGGGCCTGCCAACGCCGCCTCATGTGAGTATCATCGTGCAAAAAGACGCAAACGGACAGTGGATGGATGAAAACGATCATGACTGGAGCAGCAAGGTGACGTGGGATCTTCACGACCATGATGTGGCCATCCTCCCTGTTTCAAATCCCTCAAACGTGTCCTATGCCGAGGGGTTGATGACCGCGGACATGGCCCTGGCAACCATGCACGACGGCCGCGTCGCCGTGGTGGGGACCGAGGCGATGAACCTGTTCCGATTCGAACCGAACCTGAACGGCCATTTCGTGCGGGTGGTGATGGGTGTTTTCAACCCTCTGGGCCCCTCCACCGTGGATGTGGAGGATCTGAACCCGCACCTGACCTACGAAGTGTCAACCATTCCACCTGCGGAACGTGTCCAATCCATTGCCGATCCAAGGGGGATTGCCTGGTCAGACAGCAGTAACTTGGCATATGTGTCCGGCATGGGATCGAATAACGTCATCGTCACGAATTCCAACGGCACCCGGATCGAGCGTATCGAGGTGGGGTCCGGGCCTTCGAGCTTGTGGCTGGATGAGGCCAGGGCACGCCTGTATGTTTTGAACCGCTTCGACGCCACCATCTCGGTCCTTGACACGGGGTCGAACGCGGAGATAGGACGCGTGGGCTTTTACGACCCGACACCCGAGGTGATTCATGCCGGGCGTCCCATGCTGTACGATTCGCACGATACCTCCGGCCTGGGGCAGGTGGCCTGTGCGAGCTGCCACCTGGACGGCCGTATCGACCAGGTGAGCTGGGACCTCGGGAATCCTGAGGGCGAGATGAAAACCTTTAACCAGGATTGCCGCAGCGAGGGTTGTGAGGACTGGCATCCCATGAAGGGGCCCATGGCCACACAGACCCTGGCCGGCATTGTGGGCACCGAGCCTCTCCACTGGCGCGGCGACAAGGAGGACCTTGCAGCCTTCAGCCCTGCATTCGTCGGGCTTATGGGACGGGAGACCGAGCCCACGGCTTCCCAGATGCAGGACTTTGAGGACTTCGTTGCCACGCTGCGTTTCCCTCCTAATCCGTTCCGGAACCTGGACAACACGGTGCCGAACACCATCTTCCCGAACGGGGGGAATCCGAGCGAGGGCGAATTCCTTTTCCACAACGCGGAGATCGCCGGCGGGAGCCTGACCTGCAACGAGTGTCATGCGGTTCCCACAGGGACAAACGGTCAAATCGTAGCGGCCGATGAACTCCAGGAAGCCCAGGGC
>CAZSUQ010000250.1:0-7201 GCA_964609935.1 uncultured Thermodesulfobacteriota bacterium
CATCGGTGAGCCCCTGCCCCTTGAACCGTTCCCGGATACCATCGAAGTCAACCGTCGCTCCATGGACTCCGTGCCGATCCCGGACCTTGGCCTGGACCATCCTCTGGTTCCGCAGAAGGAGGAAATGGTTGATCCCCAGGTCCACATCGATACGAAGGGCCTTCTCTGAATTGCTTTCGTGCCGGGCTTGGAACTCGGTTTCATAGGAGGCGAGCTCGCGGTGAAGCACCTCGGGCTCGCAGCCCCTTAACCGGGCCAGACATGCGTGGTCGTCCTGATGGAGGGTTTCCGTCCCCAGGAAGAGGAGTTTAATGAGGACACGATCTTCTGCGGGAAGCCTCTCGACACACCAGCTCAAGCCCTTGTGCGTTTCTTCGGCATCCGGTGCTTGGGAGGTCGCTGGATTTGGGCCGGTATTCTCGAAACCTCCTCCCGGTACCTGGGATGCCGTCCGGACGGGGTACTTGAGCTTGAGATAGGTTCGGTTCGTTTCGCCGCGGGTGCGGTTCTTGGTCCTCAGCCAATCGATGATCCTGCTTGGCAGCACGGTGCCGAAGAACCAGCGGGAAAAGGAGGAAGACCTGGAGGGATCGAACTTGGATGCGAGCCTTCGAAAGTTGCGCGGCTCGAAGACCCTCTCGTAGATCTCGTCGAATACGTTGTTGTAATAGGACTCCTCGTCCGAGAACGGGATGTCGTAGCTGAAGAGGACGGCACGGAGGGTCTTTTCGAACCGGTCGAAGTGTCGCCAGAACAGGGCGTCCAGGTGAACCGATTTTTCCCTGCCCTTTCCCTTGAGGGTTTCTGCAACGAGTTCTTCGTCAGACCAATCTTCAAACATTAAACTCAGCCTGCAGGGGGTTGCCGTGCATCGCCTGACGGTCGGGCGATTCTATGTCGAGTTTTTCTATAACTATTGTATGTAAACTTCTCACCCCTCTCAAACTTGCTTGAATATGCCGGTGCATCCAGCAAGCAGTTGTTCAGGCGTTTTCCTTGCGTCTAAGAAAAACGCATTCAATTATTCTTGACGGATTTTGGCTGCTTTTTCCCGTAGAGAAGGAATGACAAGGCGCTCAAGGGGAAAGGGCCCATATGAATTCAAGAAAATTTAAAAGAGTAACAGTTAAAGTTACATCAGGTTATCGAATTGGCCGGTAGAAGGCAGGTACGAATCGAACATAAGAAAGGAGGCGGAAAAATGTCTAGAAAACTCTTCATGTTGTGCATCATGATCACGCCTTGCATGATCGCTTCAGGGCTCTTCGCGCAGGAAGACCTTGGAGAGGAGTTGGCCAACCTGTGCAATCAGGAATATGTGGTGGAACGGTTCCATCCGCCCAGTGGCTGGCTCCCTGTTCCTGCCTCGGGTTCGGTTACTGAGCCGTTCATAATCCCAAGCGAACTGGATATGGATTGTACGGGTCAATTCGAATTCTGTGCACGCTATGCGGATGTGCAGAACCCCGCTCAGGCCTGGGTGCATATCAATGGAGACAACTGGTATCATCATCCTCCACAGACGGGTTCAGGAGAAAAGTACGAGTGTGTGAGCGACAGCAACGAGGGCGTCTTTTATCACGGCGATAACACCTTCTTGTTTCGAAGTGCTTACTCGAGGATGGCCCTGAATGAAAAGGCTGATGGATGGTTTGTCAAGGAAATAACCCTGCGGGTACCCTACTATGAGCCTCCCGGCTATTCAGCGGCTGCGAATGCCGAAGCTTCTTCTATGGGGTCGAACTCGTTGAAAGGTTCCGGAATGTGCAATCAACTCGTGCTTATGTTCATCCCGGCAGGAGCCGTTGTCCTGTTGAGACTGGTTCGGAGGAGAAGAAAAGCGAAGTAGGAGAGGATTTTATAAGTCACATTCATCGGTAAGCGGCAAACCGGTTTTTGTCTCGACTTGGGCACGCAACCTCTTTAGCTATTGCTTATCAACGTGGAGGGGCGGCACTCTCGGCTGAGCTCAACTGCTATTGGTGGCTACGGGTCCGATCCGCGAACAAGTCAAGCTGCTGCTCTATGATGCGCCTTCCCTACACCCTCGGGCACAGGAGTCTATTTGCCCAGGGTTCCTGGAAACCTTCAAGATTGATCAGCCTCTTCCCTCTCGATGATTCGAGGGTTGTGTCGGACATGGGTCCGGTACGCCCGCATGCCGTGATGATCCTGACAGCACGATCCCGAATTCTGAAAAAGGGGAGGGGCTGATCACGGCCAAGGATCATCCAACCGAGATCTCCCCCCCAACTCCGCTAGTCGTACCATCTGCTCCTGCCACCCAAGACCGGCGAGAACCGACCTGAAGGGTCGCAAGGCCGAAGGTGTTTTACACCATAAAAACAAGCGCGGTTGATTTTATTTTTTAACATCTATTATATTGAACTAAACACTTAGCGTTACCTCTGCCGACTTTTCAAACCACTTGAGGCAGACCTTGGGCAGTGATTTGTTGATTCGGTTCGGAGGGATTCACGAACTTCCACAGAGAATGGAGAAAGGAGGCGTCATGACCAGTGGCGTAACGCGGGCACGGTTGTCTATCCTTGTTGTTCTTACACTCTCCCTGTTTGCGGTCCCTGCCTTTGCGCAGGTGGATTACAAGATCGTGGAGATCGACACACCGACCCAGGCAAAGGTCCAGCAGGTTGCCGATATGGGCATCGACATCCTGCAGGTGGACGGGGACGTGGTGATCGCCCACGTGAGCGCCCGGGATCGGGACAAACTGACGAGTGCTGGGCTCAAATTTCGTGTGACCATTGAGGACCCACAAGCTTTTATTGATGAACAGATGGAAAAAGCAGGCACAGCGGCTGTTGAATACCACAGCTACGCAACCCTGAACAGCGACCTGTACGCAATGGAAACATCCGGGGTTGCCAAGGTCTACAACATCGGCTCCAGCATCGAGGGCCGGGACATCCTTGCCGTCCGGATCAGCGACAACCCCGACCAGGATGAGGGAGAGCCGGCGGTGCTTCTGGTAGGATGCCATCACGCGCGCGAACATATCTCTGTGGAAGTTCCCTACTACATTGCCCTGTATCTTGTGGACAATTATGGAATCGATCCGGATGTCACGGACTGGGTGAACTCAGGAGAGATCTGGGTCGTGCCCCTGCTCAACCCGGACGGGCTGGAGTACTCTCAAAACGTGTACACCATGTGGAGAAAGAACAGGAGAAATAACGGCGGTTCTTACGGCGTGGATCTGAACCGGAATTACGCGAAAGGATGGGGAGGCTCTGGATCGAGTGGTTTTCCTTTTGATGAAACCTACCGGGGAACCGCTCCATTTTCCGAGCCAGAGACACAGGCCCTTCGAGACCACTTCCAGAATCCCTTGTATGATTTCAAGGCCATGATCACCTACCACAGCTATGGAGAGTTGGTCATGTATCCCTGGGGACATGTTGATAGTAAAGCCCCGGATCACTACAACCTGGATTACATGGTCAACGAGATGGAGGACCTCATCGATGCCGTACATGGGAACAACTACGTGGCTCAAAAAGGGAGCGATCTCTACGTGGCGTCAGGGACTACGGATGACTGGACCTATGACGTGAGCGGGATTCCCTCCTTTACCATTGAATTGGGAAAAACCTTTATTCCGACTCCGGCTGATACCAAAATCCCGGAGATCTACGAGGAGAACCTGCCTGCGGCCCTCCTCCTCATCGACGCAACACAGAACGACCAGGATGGAGACGGGGTGGTGGAGGTTGAGGACAACTGTATGGGCAGTGCCAATCCCGGCCAGGAGGACGATGACCTGGACGGTGTGGGACCGCCCTGTGACTGTGATGATACGAATGCAAACAGGTCCCCAGGGCTGGATGAGAAGGATTCCTATAATCCTGGAAGCTGTTCCATCGGGATCGACGACGACTGCGACGGACTCGTGGATGATGATGACCCGGGCTGTAATAGTGGCGGGTACCTGGCTGCGGCCAATGCGGAAGCCTCCATCCATGGGACAAGCACCCTGAAGGGATCGGGTTTGTTCAACGAGCTTGCGCTGATTTTTGCGCCCATTGCAGCCATCCTTTTCATCAGGGTCCTGCGCAGGAGAACCTGAGCGGCAAGGATTTCCTACACATTTATCGGGCGGTATCCACCTTGGATGCCGCCTTTTTTTAGGTGCGCCGGGAACAGCAAGCAGCACCGGGGCAGTTGCCGTCAACCTGTGAGGAAAGGTGAAACGAACTTTGCAATCAAGGTTGGCCGAGCAGCAGTAGGTGACTTGTGCAATATGCGGCCGGGTACGCCAAGAGGAAACGGGCTTGTTTCCTCGTCGAGAAATTGGAAAAATGGCAAAACGGTTTCCAGGCAAATTCAAGACAGAAAAGAGGAGAAAGGCATGCACGGAAAGAGCCCCCTGGCCAGGTCGGCCCTTGTGTTCGGGAGCGGCATCATGACCCTTGCACTGGTATGCCTGTCAGGCTGTGCAGGGAAGATGGTCAAAAAGGACGCGCCAAGGTCCCTGGAAGAGCTCATCAACGAGGGCGCAAGCGTGATGTGGGTGGCTGCACACCCGGATGATGAATCCCTGGCCGGTTCGGTTCTTGCCAAGGCCGGACCCACGATGAAGAGCCCTCTCTTCTTCTTTGTGCTGAACCATGGGGATGGGGGAGAGTGCAACCTGCCCGAGGGGTGCCACCCGGACCTGAGGACCGTTCGCGGGGAGGAGATGAAGGAGGTGGCAAGGCTGTACGGGGCGGAGTTGCAGCACGAGAGCTATTACAACGCACCGCTGCCCGTGGAAAGCTTTCCGCCGCGTCATGAGATCGCTCGGATGTGGGCGGAAGAGGGGGATCCGGCCCTGAAGATCGCAGAGGCGATCCGCAGGTTCAAACCCGGTGTCCTCCTCACCTTTGATCCGGACAATGGATTCACAGGGCACCCCGAACATCAGCTCGCCTCCCGCTTTGCCACGCAGGCCGTACGGATTGCCGCCGACTCCACCATTCAACTCGACGGTCTGCCGCCCCACCGGGTGGAGAACACGTATTATGCGCTGAATCGTTACTGGCTCTTTGTTATGCTCGGAAAGGGCGACCCCGGACCCTACTCGGAGACCTTCGATGCCCAGCAGGGGTGCCTGGGCGGGGAAAAATGCCGGGACATCATGGCCGAATATACGAAACCCCACCGGACCCAGGAAAAGGACATGGGCAATGTGCGCCGGTTCAAGTGGATGATCGACAAGGTCTACCTGTACCGGGTGGATCCCTGGGCCGAGAGCAAGGATCCCTTCAAGCCCGTGGCGCATGGAGGAATGGGGTGAGCCCGGGGGGGTGAAATAAGAGTCGGATTGTGTCAAAATAAAAAGCTCTTTTTTCCAGATCTCCGGACGGATACACGAATCCGACCATCTGGAAAGCGCGTTCAATGGATGTCTCTTTGAAAGAGGTGAACCACAGGAGGAGGAGCCGGGAGAACCATGAAAGAAGAGGACAAGGTACAGGTTTCCATTGTCATGCCCGCCTTCAATGAAGAAGGGAACATCGAGAAGACGGTCCGGGACTGTCTGGAGGAGCTCAGAAAGGACAACATTCAGGGGGAGGTGATCGTCACCAACGACGGCAGCAAGGACGGCACCCTGAAGATCCTGGAGCGCATGAATGAGGAATTCGATAACTTCCGTTATGTGGACCTGGAGGAGAACTTCGGGTACGGCGGGGCCATGAAGAAGGCCATTGACGTATCTCGAGGCGCCTACGTGGTCACCAACGACTCGGACGGACAGTTCGACATCGGAGACCTTCCCAAGCTCATGGAAAAGATCGAAGAAGGGTATGACTGTGTAACCGGCTACCGGGCCAAGAAGAAGGACACGCTCCCGCGGGTCGTGGCCAACTGGGGATACAACCTGCTGGTTCGGATCCTGTGTGGCATCAAGTTTACCGATGCACAGTGCGCGCTGAAGATCTTTCGCGGGGACATCATCCGTGCCCTGCCCATGGAGGCGCGGGGATTCACCTTTCCCACGGAAACCCTGGTGAAAATGAACCATCAGGGACACAAGATGACGGAAATACCGGTCAACCACCACTTCCGGGAGGCAGGGGAATCCAAGGTCAAGTTCTTCAAGACCGTTCGGATCATGTTTACCTTCCTGCTCTACATCCGCTTCAAGCTGGCCTTGCTGAAGGCAAAGGTCATCTACCAGCTCTGAAAGACTTGATTCCGTCGGATTTCTGGCAGGCGGGTGCTATTTTGACCCTGGGGTGGGTTCCGGGTCGTGGTCGTACCAGGAGCCGTTGTACCACCACTCTCCTTCATCCCGGGTGAATTCGTGGGTGGGCCAGTTGGGCCTGGGGATCTGGTTGTTGCCATCCGTGAAGATGACGTGGGCCCGGCGCGCCTTGTTGATCGTGAAAACATACCAACCGTTCCCTTCAGGCTTCATCTTCTTGCCCGGCCAGTCACCTGCATACTGCTCCACCATGGCGCCGTGCTGTCCGAACACATAGATCCTGGGGTCGCCCCAGTTCCAGGGCTTCTTGAAGTGGATGCGCATCCAGTCGTGCTCCGGCCTGCTCTGGCTGTTCGAGACCCCCACCTCCTCTGTGACAACACCCGTATCGTCTTTTTTGTCATCGGAACAGCCTGCCACGGCAACGATCATGATTCCTATCAGGAAAAACAGGGGAAGGCGCCTCATCTTCATCGTGTCTTGTCCTTTTGCTGTGCGTGCTTCAAGTCTTTTTGTCCTTCTCCTCAATCTATTTTCATCAACAGGAAAAGTCAATGCAGCAGGGGGTTTTGTTCGATCTGGAAGCCGGTATCATCAAATTGTAAAGCAGCGGAACCCGTTCAAAACCGGGCGGATTCTTTTGGGCAGGCCTTCATTGTTTCAGGGTGGGGAGCATGAGCCCTTCAACCTTTTGCCTCTGCCTTTCAAAGTCGTCCTTCGTCTCGATGGGGTCGAGCCGTATCGGATCAAAAAAACAGAGCCAAACACGGGTGAAGGGCCTGGGAAGCAGGAACCTGTCCCAGCTCTTCAGATACCAGGCGTTCGCTGCCGTAACAGAAAAGGGAACGATCACTGCACCCGCTGCCTGGGCGATACGGATCAACCCCGGCTTCACCGTACCCGCCGGCCCCCTCGGGCCGTCCACCACGTGGCCGGCAAGCTTTGTCTCCAACAATCGCTGGACCACCTCACGCAAAGCCTTGTCCCCCTCTT
>CAZSUQ010000251.1:0-2698 GCA_964609935.1 uncultured Thermodesulfobacteriota bacterium
CCGTATTGCTGGAACCTCCGAGGGCCATGTCCACGCAGAGGGCGTTCTCGAACGCATCGGCGGTGAGGATGGTTCTCGTCGTGCGCTCCTCGCGGACGGCTTCCACAACGGTCTGCCCGCTCTCAAAGGCGAAGCGTTTCTTTTCTGCGGAAACGGACGGTGACGTGCCGCACCCGGGCAGGGACAGCCCGAGCACCTCGGTGAGGCAATTCATGGTATTGGCCGTATAGAGCCCCTGGCAGGATCCGGCACCCGGGCAGGCGCAGAGCTCCAGTTCGTCGAGCTCCTCCTGCGAGATCTCCCCCTTTTGTCTTCGCCCCACAGCCTCGAAGGTGTCCCGGACCAGGGAGAGTCTCCGGCCTTTGAGGTTGCCTGCCAGCATGGGACCCGCGGTGAGGAGCACCGTGGGGATGTCCAGGCGTGCGGCGGCCATGAGCATACCGGGCGTGATCTTGTCGCAGTCGGTGATCAGGACCAGCCCGTCCAGCCCGTGAGCCTGCGCGACGCACTCCACCATATCCGCCACCAGCTCCCGGAAGGGGAGGGAGTAGTGCATCCCCTCGTGGCCCATTGCGATCCCGTCGCAAAGGGCGCCCACATTGAAGATGAACGGATACCCGCCTGCACTGTGCACGCCTTTTTCCACGAAGCGAGCAAGCTCCTGCAGGTTGACGTGCCCGGGCACCAGGTCCGTGTAGGAGTTTCCTATGCCGATGAACGGTTTGTCCATTTCGCTTCTGGGCATGCCCGTGGCATGAAGCAGGGCCCTGGCGGGTGCCCTTTCCAGTCCCTTTTTCACGCGGTCGCTTCGCATAAGGCTACGCCTTTCCGTCTCCGAGTTTCCATGCCTCTCGTTTCAACTCCGCATCGGAAGCCCTCACGTAGAGGGCCTTGAGATCCCTGGGGTGGGAA
Organism: uncultured Thermodesulfobacteriota bacterium; assembly: GCA_964609935.1. Classification (GTDB taxonomy): domain Bacteria; phylum Desulfobacterota; class DSWW01; order DSWW01; family DSWW01; genus CAYTRL01. The sequence goes on from CAZSUQ010000251.1 coordinate 913, forward strand.
GCCCCTTCCGAGGTCATTCGCTGGAAGGCCAGCCGGCACAGTACAGAAGCACGCGGGATATGGCATTCCTGAGGGGCAAAGAGGGCGGTTTGCCCGAGTCCTTTCTCCAGAAAGTCTTCGTAAACCTTGATCCCGTCCCCGAGGAAGAGGGCCGGTTCGTTGATCTTCTCCAGCAGTGCCTCCGGTGTGACGGCCAGGTAATCCGTCAAGCGTTTCGTCTCTCCCTGCGCATCCTTTCGGTAGAGGGCCGTAAAGATTTCGCCCTTTCTTGCGTCCAAAACAGCACAGATGAGTCCCGGCGCGTACGGAACGTTTTCCACGAGGACATCCAGGGAAGGGATGCCCACGAGAGGTTTTCCGTTAACCAGGGCCATGGTCTTGGCCGTGGCCAGGCCGATCCTCAGGCCCGTGAAGGATCCGGGGCCGGTGGTGACCGCGATCCCGTCCACCTGATCGAGCCCGATCCCGGTCAGGCGGAACAGGCTCTGGATGTCCTGGAGCAAACGGCCGGCATGCGTTTTGGGCACGTTGAGGGCCCATTCCGCATGGATTTTGCCCGGTTCCGCCAGAGCGATGCTCCCGCAGGGCGTACTGGTATCTATCCCGAGGAAAAGCATTGGCAATACCTATCGTCCGTTGTCGGGCTTCTCTCAGTCCCGGCAATCGTGCTGTGGGGTCGTTGGTCTTGTTTTAAACCGGGGTGTTGCCACCGAAAGCACGCGAGACTGCCCGAGATCTCCCTGTTGATTCTCTTCTTGCTCCCGCAGGAAGGGGCCCATCCCGCTCAATGTACGAGGCGCATGACATCGTTGTAGGAGATGTAGAGGATAAAGCCCAGGAGCAGGAAGAATCCCACTTGCTGGGCCAGGTCTCGAATTTTTGCGTTTACAGGCTTTCGGAGGATCGCCTCCAGGCTCAGAAACAGCACGTGTCCCCCATCCAGGACCGGGATGGGCATAAGGTTCAAGATGCCGAGCTGCAGGCTCAGGAAAGCCGTAAAGCTGAGCAGGCTTGCCAGCCCGACCCGTGCCGCGTCCCCTGTCATCTTTGCGATGAGGATGGGGCCTCCAAGGGTCTTTGCAGACAAGCCTCCGGTCACGAGTTTCCCCAGCACATAAAAAGTCAGAGCCATGATCTTTCCAATGTGTTGGAATCCGTTCTTGATGGATTCCCACAGGCCGTACCGCTTGAATAGGGTCTCTTCGGTGTATTCGATGCCGATGCGGCCAAAGGATTCCTCCTGAGTGTCCTCGCTTTCGGCCTCTCTCTCCATGCCGAGTTTTTCCATGAGAAAGGCAATGGCCCGGCCGAGAAAACTGGGTGCCCTCTGATCCTGAAACGGTTCGGGTGTGATGCGAACCGAATGAACCTCTTCGCCTCTCTGAAACGTGATCTGCAGGGGCACGTCCGGATGATCTCGGATGATCCTCGCCATCTGGTCCCATTGCGATACAGGCCCGCCATCGATGCTCAGGATGCGATCCCCCTCCTGGATTCCGGCCTCCACGGCAGGCATCCCAGGGGCAACGGCCCCCACCACGGCAGGCATGTCATGCAGGAGACCGGTGAATCCCCCCCTCGGTCCCTCCGATTCCGGCACGACCTCCAGTGTTAACGGAGTCCCTTCACGAAGGATGTCCACCCGGAGGCGTTCGTCCGGGTTTGAGGCAAACAGGATCTTTGCGTCTTCCCAGTCCGAAACCTCTGTCCCCTGGATCGTGAGGATCTGGTCTCCCTGCTGGAATCCCGCCTCCACGGCAGGGGAGTCCTCAGCAATCCAGCCCAC
>CAZSUQ010000251.1:2708-7200 GCA_964609935.1 uncultured Thermodesulfobacteriota bacterium
ACGGGCGGTTTGAACAGATAGGCGGGTTCGTGGATCCCGATGAGGTAGACCAGGGGCATGAGCAGGAAAGGGAGGGCCAGGTTCATGAGGGGCCCGGCCACAACGATTTTCATCCTGGCCCAGACCGATTTCCTTGCAAAGGAGTCCAGACGGTCTGCGTCCTCTTCTTGCGGGTCTTCGCCGATCATCTTGACATAGCCGCCCAGGGGGATTGCTGATATGCGGTAATCCGTATCCCCGTATTTTTTTCCGAGGAGCCTGGGACCGAATCCGAAGGAAAACGTCTCTACACGAACGCCTGCCCGCTTGGCCAGTAGAAAGTGACCGAATTCATGAATGAAAACGAGAAAACCAAGCACAAGGAAAAAAACCACGATGGTTATCATATGCAATTCCCTTTGTTTGAATCTCCATGGATGGAACAGAGCCGGCTAGAGAAGAAGCGCCAGATAGTAGCCCACCGGTACGGCGAAAAGGACGCTGTCGATCCGGTCCAGGATCCCGCCGTGACCCGGCAGCAGGTTGCCGGAGTCTTTTGTGTTGTGGCTTCTCTTGATGAGGGATTCCACAAGGTCTCCCATCTGGCCGCTCACCGCCAACGCCGCTGCAAGAATCAGGGACTGTCCGTAGGAAAGACAGGAGAAGAAGATGAGCTTGCAGATGAGAATACCCGCCAGGGACCCCAGAAGCCCTCCCAGGGCGCCTTCCCAGGTCTTTTTGGGGCTCAGCCGTTCGGCAAGCTTCCGCTTTCCCAGGTAGGAGCCCGCGAAATAGGCGGCTCCGTCTCCCATATAGATGACGATCAGGATGGCGAAGATCCATTTCCTCCAGTTTTCCAGATCGGCAAAGAGGAGGAAATGGGAGAGTGTGAACCCCACGTACAGGATCCCGAACATCCGTCGTTGAAGCGCTGCCCAAGAGGTTTCCAGCTCCTTTTTGCTGAAAAGGGAGTGGAAGGAGAGGACCATGAAGCAGGCGAACAGGTAGCCGTAGAGACAGGGGGCCTTCCCCAGGTAGGCGGTTAACGGGAAGAAGGCCACCAGTGTGAGGCAGAGAAGCCGGTCCGACGGGTTCGCTTCGGCTTCGGTCATCTCGAAGTATTCCCAGTAGCCGAGCAGAACCACCAGAATCGCCAGGGCGCAGAGGAGCCAGGGCGGCGCAAGGAGAAAGAACAGAACAAAGACGGCGATGAGGATGCCCGCGGTCTGGAGCCTTTTCCCCAGCATGCCCGCCTTGGGCGGTTCCGGGTCCTTGTCCCGAGGTTCCTGGATTCCTTGTGTTGTCATTTTTCCATGATTTCTTTCTGTTTGTCTTCCACGATGCCGTCGATCTCCTGGATCCTCTCATCGGTGATCTTCTGGACCTCGTCCATGGCCCGGTGGGATTCATCCTCGGAAAGGTCCTTGTCCTTCTCGAGCTTCTTCAGGGACTCGTTGGCCTCGCGTCGGATGTTGCGGATGCTGATCTTGGAATCCTCGCCCATCTTCTTCACAATCTTGGACAGCTCTTTGCGGCGTTCTTCCGTGAGAGGAGGAATCGCGATCCGTACAACGGTTCCGTCGTTTGCAGGGGAGAGGCCGAGATTGGCTTTCTGGATCGCTTTGGAGATGGGTTCGATCATGGTCTTGTCCCAGGGCTGAATCACGATTAATCGACTTTCCGGGATGGTCACGGATGCGGTCTGCTGAATCGGCGTGGGCGTTCCGTAGAAGTCCACACGGATGCCCTCGAGAAGGGCCGGTGATGCGCGTCCGGTTCGCAGCCGGTTGAGTTCCTTCTTGTGGGAGGAGATCGCCTTGTTCATCTTCTCTTTCATGTCCTGAAAGACTTCCTCTTTCATGGATTTACTCCTGTTCGGACGTTATGATGGACCCAAGGGGTTCCCCCCGGACGACTTTGAGAAGGTTGCCCGGCTTTCGAATGTTGAACACGTGGATCGGAAGCCGTGGGTCCATGCAGAGGGAGATGGCCGTGGCATCCATGACCTTTAATTTTTTCTTGAGTGTCTGCATGTGGGAGATCTTCTTGAAAAACCTGGCCGAGGGGTTATCCACCGGGTCCTCGCTGTAGATCCCGTCCACCTTGGTGCCCTTGAGGAGCACTTCTGCCTGGATCTCCAGGGCCCGCAGGGATGCAGCCGTATCGGTGGTGAAGTACGGGTTCCCCGTGCCTCCGGCGAGCAGGACGACGCGCCCTTTTTCGAGGTGCCGGATGGCGCGGCGGCGAATGTAGATCTCTGCAACCTGCCTCATCTCCAGGGCCGTCAGGACGCGGGTCTCGAGGCCTCGTTTTTCCAGGGCGTCCTGGAACGCAAGGGAGTTCATGACCGTGGCGATCATCCCGATGTAGTCCGCGTTGGCACGGTCCATCCCTTTTGCACTGGCGGCAAGCCCGCGGAAGATGTTCCCTCCGCCCACGACCAGGGCCACTTGCACGCCAAGAGCACAGACGTCCTTGATCTGCCTGGCCAGGCTGTTGAGCGTCCGGGGGTCCGTTCCGTAAGCCTTTCTCCCTGCAAGCGCTTCTCCGCTCACCTTCAACAGGATACGTGAATAGATCGGTTGTGCCATGATGGGTCTCGATGCCTGCGTTTTCAAGGTTCGGGAATGTCCGGGTTTCGGAATCGGTCTTTTTGCCTGTCCCCTGCCACTGCGGTTACGCTTCTTCTCCTAACTGAAATCGGACAAAACGGCAGATTCCTATATTTTCTCCCAATTTTGCAATGGTGGTGTCCACGAGATGCTTGATGCTGATCTCCGGATCCCGCACGTAAGCCTGCTCAAGGAGGCAGGTTTCCGCAATGTACTTCTTGAACCTGCCCTCCACGATCTTCTCGATCACCTGTTCCGGTTTCCCGCTGTCAGCGGCCTGGGCCCGCAGGATCTCCTTCTCCTTTTCCGCATCTTCCGCGTGGATGTCCTCAGCGTCCAGGTAGCGTGGATTGGAGGCAGCCACATGCATGGCGATGTTTTTCACGAGATCCTTGAACTCGTCGGTTCTTGCCACAAAGTCGGTTTCGCAGTTGACTTCCACGAGGACGCCGATCTTTCCGGAGTGGTGGATGTAAGAGCCCACGAGCCCTTCCGATGTTGCACGTCCCGCACGCTTCTTTGCGTCGGCCAGGCCTTTCTTGCGCAAATGTTCCACGGCTTCCTGAAGGCTCCCCACGCACTCGGCGAGTGCATTCTTGCAGTCCAGGATGCCTGCGCCCGTTTTTTCACGAAGTTCTTTTACCATCGAGGCCGAGATTTCCATGTTGATCTCCTCATCAATTACGATTCTGTATTGGATCAGGTCCTGAGTCGGACAGTGGCTTTCGGATTCCACCCTGGAACGGTTTTCCTTTGGACTTATTCGGATACCGTTTCCTCTGCCGGTGGTGTTTCCTCTTCCGATGCTTCTTCTTCGGGGGTTTCGCGCTTGTGGACCACCTCAACCGTGCGTTCGATCCCCTTTGCTGGGATCACCTGCTTGACGGTTTCCTCTGTGGCGCCTTCAGCCCGCACCGCTTTTTCAAAGAGCTGAGCGCCTTCCAGGACGCCATCGGCGATGCGAGAGGTAAACAGACGGAGGGTCCGAATCGCGTCGTCGTTTGAAGGGATCATGTGGGGGATGCCATCAGGGTCGCTGTTCGTATCCACGAGAACGACCGTAGGCATGCCGAGAATGGCGGCTTCATGAATCGCGATCCGTTCCCGTTTCGCATCGATGATGAACAGAGCGCCGGGAAGACGATCCATGTTCTTGATCCCTCCAAGGGATCGTTCCAGTTTCATTCGTTCTTTTTCCAGCTTCAGCGCCTCCTTCTTGGGAAGCGCGTCGTAGTAGCCACGCTCCTTCAGCGCTTCAACGCGCTTGAGGCGTTCGATGCTCTGCTTGATGGTTTTCAGGTTCGTCAGGGTTCCTCCCAGCCAGCGATAGTTCACAAAATACTGCTCGCAGCGGACGGCTTCTTCGCTGACGATGTCCTGGGCCTGGCGTTTTGTGCCCACGAACAGGACGGACTTCCCTCTTGCCCGCACGTCCCGGATGAACGCGTAGGCCTTGTTGAACAGTTGAAGGGTCTGCTGGAGGTCGATGATGTAGATGCCGTTTCGAGCCCCGTAAATGTAGGGTTTCATCTTCGGGTTCCAGCGCCGGGTCTGGTGCCCGAAGTGCGCCCCTGCCTCCAGGAGCTCTTTCATGCTCATTGCACTCATGTGTCTACTCCCTGATTCCGTTTGTTTGCGCCTCCCCCTCTGTCATCTCCTGCCGGAACACCTCCCTGTTTGGTCGGGATGCTGTGCACAACCGGAAGGATCGAAAGGGGTGTGTAATAAACAATCTTCCCAAATTAAAGGGAAATAAATTTACTATTTTTACCACCTGCCTTTGAAAAACGCAAGGAAGCGTTACGTTTTGTGCCAGCCCGGATATTTCGGGAGGCACCCATCACGAGGCATAGAAAACGGTAGCGAAACGCGGAGTTAGAGCATGTTTCGCCGCATTCTTT
>CAZSUQ010000252.1:0-7179 GCA_964609935.1 uncultured Thermodesulfobacteriota bacterium
GCCACGAAAAGTCCAGGGGCACCAAGGTCTTCGCCCTGACCGGGGCCGTGAACAACGTGGGCCTGGTGGAGGTGCCAATGGGCACCTCACTCAGGGATATCGTGTTCGAGATCGGAGGCGGGATCCCCAACAAGCGAAAGTTCAAGGCCGTTCAGTTGGGAGGCCCGTCGGGCGGATGCCTCCCTGAGGATCAGATCGACACCCCCACCGATTACGAAGCGCTCATGGAGGCGGGCGCCATCATGGGTTCCGGCGGCATGATCGTCATGGACGAGACCACCTGCATGGTGGACATGGCCCGGTTCTTCATGGACTTCTGCCAGGAAGAGTCGTGCGGAAAATGCACGCCGTGCCGGGAAGGGACCAAGCAGATCCTGGGGATCCTTACCCGGATCACAAAGGGAGAGGGGAGGCCGGACGACCTCGACCTGCTGGAAGATTTGAGCATAACGATCAAGGACTCGGCGCTCTGCGGGCTCGGGCAGACGGCACCCAATCCGGTTCTCACCACCCTGCGCTACTTCCGACACGAATACGAGGCTCACATCAGCAAGCAGGAATGCCCGTCGCACGCATGCGTGGACCTGGTGAAGTTCGAAGTGGACCAGGAGAAATGCACCAAGTGCGGACTTTGCTTCCGGGCCTGCCCGGCGGATGCGGTGTTGTGGGAGAAGAAGAAGACGGCCAGCATCGAGAAGTCCAAGTGCGTCAAGTGCATGAGCTGTATTATTGCCTGCCGGTTTGACTCGATCTATTGATCAGCTTTTTGACGATCTGCAAGCAGAATCGCAAAAAGAGACAAGGGCCTGGAAAAGCCGTGAAAAGGACATAAGCCTGAGAACCGGTTGAGAAGAGCTTCCCAACGGATCGAAGACAAGAGGGAACCGGAGATGAGCAAGGAGTACAAGATCACCATTGACGGTCAGGAGATGGCCGCTGAGGAGAACCGGACCATCCTGGAGGCGGCCCAGGCCGGAGGGGTTCATGTCCCCACCCTTTGCTACCATCCGCGGCTACGCAGCACGGGCGGTTGCCGAGTGTGTGTCGTGGAGGTGGAAGGGGCCCGCGCGCTCCTGCCCTCGTGTGCAACCCCGGTGGACCGGGACGGGATGGTGGTGCACACCAAGAGCGAACGGGTCCTGCGCGCAAGAAAGCTCACCGTGGAATTGCTCCTGGCCAGCGGAAACCACGACTGCCCCAACTGCCACTCCAACGGCTTCTGCGAGTTGCAGGACCTGGCATACGAGCTGGACATCGAGCATCCACGGTTCCCCATCGAGTCCCCGGAGCACCCATCGGACCACACAAACCCCATGATCGTGCGGGATCTGAACAAATGCGTTCTCTGCGGACGCTGCGTCCGGGGATGCCAGGATGTTCAGGTCAACCAGGTCATCAATTTCGGGTTCCGGGGTCCGGATTCCAAGATCGTGACCGGGGGTGACGAAGATTACTCGGAATCCGAATGTGTCTTCTGCGGCGAGTGCGTGCAGCTCTGCCCGGTGGGCGCCATCTCCGAAAGGCAGCGGATCCGGCACGGAAAGGCCTGGGAAGAGAATCACGTCCGGACCGTGTGCACCTATTGCGGGACCGGGTGCGTGGTGAAGCTCCACACCATTGGAGGACGCGTGGTCCGGGTCACCGGAGACGAAGAGGCCGCGGTCAACCAGGGCAGCCTCTGTGTGAAGGGCCGCTTCGGGTATGACTTCATCTATCACCAGGACCGGCTCACCACGCCCCTGATCCGGGAGGGGGACCATTTCCGGCGTGCCGGCTGGGACGAAGCCCTGAACCTTGTTGCAGCGAAGTTCTCCGAGATCAAAGAAGAAGAGGGCGCGGACGCCCTTGCCGGGCTGTCGTCGGCGCGTGTGACCAACGAGGAAAACTACCTGTTCATGAAGTTCATGAGAGCCGTGGTGGGCACACAGAACGTGGACCACTGCGCACGGCTTTGTCAAACGGTCACCGTGGCCGGTCTGGCCGCAGCGTTTGGCAGTGGCGCCATGACGAACTCGATTGCCGAGCTCGAGAACACGGATGTGATCCTGCTGACCGGGAGCAACCCCACCGAAAACCACCCGGTCATCTCCAACGTCATGAAACGGGCCGTGAAGTTCAACGGCGCAAAGCTCATCGTGGTGGACCCCCGGGGCATCGATATGACCCGGTTCGCCACCCACTGGCTCAGGCAGAAGCCTGGGAGTGACGTGGCCTGGCTCAACGGCCTGATGCACGTGATCATCGAAGAGGACCTTTACGACAAGAAGTACGTGGAAGAGAGGACCGAGAACTTTGAAGCCGTGAAAGAGGCGGTGAAGAAGTTCACGCCCGAATACGTGGAAGAGATCTCCGGGATCCCTGCCCAGGATCTGGTGGCAGCGGCCCGGCTCTACGGGTCTGCAAAGAAGGCGGCCATCTGCTATGCCATGGGGATCACGCAGCACATCACGGGCACGGACAATGTGAAGAGCCTGGCCAACCTGGCCATGTTGTGCGGTAACGTGGGGATCGAAAGCGGCGGGGTGAACCCCCTGATAGGCCAGAACAACATACAGGGGGCCTGCGACATGGGGGCCCTGCCCAATGTGTATACCGGCTACCAGAAGGTGGGGGACCCGGCGGCACAGGAGAAATTCTCCGAGGCCTGGGGCGTCTCCCTGCCGGACAAGCCCGGCCTCACCACGGTTGAGATGCTGAATGCGGCTCACGATGGAGCGGTCAAGGGCATGTACATCATGGGGGAGAACCCCATGGTCAGCGACCCGGATACGGCTCACGTGGAAGCGTCCCTGAAGAACCTCGATTTTCTCGTGGTGCAGGACATCTTCCTCACCGAGACCGCGGAATTGGCCCATGTGGTGCTCCCGGCCGTCTCCTTTGCCGAGAAGGAAGGGACCTTCACCAATACGGAGCGGAGGGTACAGCGGGTGCGCAAGGCGGAGGACATCCTCGGGCTGGAATGGCCGGACTGGCGCATCATCGCAGAGCTGGCTACCCGGATGGGAACCCCCATGGCCTACGAAAACGCTGAGGAGATCTTCGAGGAGATCCGCACCCTCACATCGAGCTATGCAGGAATCACCTACAAGCGCATCGACAAGGAAGGGATTCCGTGGCCCTGTTTGAACGAGGAGCACCCGGGCATCCGGTATCTGCACAAGGATCGGTTCACACGGGGAAAGGGGCTTTTCCATGCAGTGGATTACATCCCGCCCCACGAGCTCCCGGACGACGAATACCCCTTCATCCTCACAACGGGACGCGTCCTGTACCACTACCACACCACCTCCATGACCGGCCGGTGTGAAGGGCTCCAGTTCCGCTATCCCAAAGGAACCGTGGAGGTCAGCGAAGAGGATGCCCGGAGGTTGGGCGTGGAGAACGAACAGGTCGTGCGCGTCTCTTCCCGCAGGGGCGCCATCGAGATCGCGGTGCAGGTCACCGACCGGTCCGCACCCGGTACGGTCTTCATCCCGTTCCATTTCTTCGAGGCGTGTGCCAACCGGCTCACGCACTCCGAGCTCGATCCATTGGGGAAGACACCCGAGTACAAGGTCTGCGCCGTGGCCATCGAGCCTCTCACCTCGGGTACCGAGGTTTCCACGGAAGCGGCTCCACCGCCCGCTTGATTGAGTATTTGAAAAGTCGGCGAGAACCGCCGGTGTTAGCAGATGAAGGTTTCCTGCAACATGCGGACGAGGGCAAGGGAAAGGAATGTTGTGAACAGGTCCTGGGGAACGACCCAGGGCCTTTTTTTTGGCCCGGGGCGGTCAGTGTTCTTTGGGCGACATGGCCCGGCCATCGCCGGAGGGGGGCTTCTTCTCCAGGAGAACAATAAAATTCAGATACTGTATCGGATCGAACGGGATCAGACGAAAAAGGGGCTTGTAGTAGGAGATCGACAGATCCAACTCATCGAAGATGTCTTTCCACTGCTTCCACGTAAGGAAATTATTCGGTATATATGCGGACGGATCGGGTCCGTTTGTCCAGAGATCGGCGAACTTCAGAATCTCGAAGCCAAGGCGGGTTCGGTACTTCATATCCTTGATCAACAGAAACCGGCGGGCGGTCCTGGCTACCTTGCGCAGTGTTTCCTTCACATCCCTTGTATGGTGGAGCATGTCAACCATGACGGCACCATCGAAGCTGTTGTCCTTGAGGGGCAGGTGGGTCCCGTCATACAGAATCCTTGGAATCGAGGCCTTCCGCCCATAGGTGGTGATCTCGATCCCCACAACCTTTGTTTCCGTGCGGACGGCAAGCTCGTGTGCGACATCTCCATACCCGCAGCCGAAGTCCAGTACCGTATCCCCGGATTTCAGGAAAGGAGCCAGCTCGGAGACAACCTTGTCCCTCCGCCATGGAAACAGAACGTTCTGATTGAATTGATCAATGAGTTGCACAAACATGGATGTTTCTCTTCGAATGAATCCGTGTGGGTTGAGGGGAGCAGGCGCCCGATCATTTCGGGAGTCAGTCTATTTTTTGAATTTACTTGATCGTCCGCAATGGTGTCAACGCGAGGTCTCCCGGATGTGTTCACAACGGGAGCATGACCGGTTCACCAAGAGAGATCCTTTGCAACACCCGATATTGCAATAGTACAATGGATTCGATTTGGTTTTTCTCGATTCCTGAGTGGAGGCGGATCTTGAACAGTGAAATTCTAAACAAATCAATGGACTACGAAGATGTCTTCTCTCCGTCTGCATTGGTGTTGACCGATAAGTTGAACACGCTCATAAAAGACTTGAGGGAAAGGAATCTGCAATGCAGCTCCTGGTACGGCGACTTTTTCCTCGACAAAAAGTCTCACAACATTCGGGAAAATATCATACGCAAGATGGAACAGTTGAACCGGGCCTATGACTACAAACCGCTGGATGAGAACGCGGGATATGACAGGTATTTCCCCTGGTACCTGTACTGGGAGATTTATTGGCTGACAGAGAACAATCAACTGGATAAAAACCACAAGATACTCGACCTGGGGGGCTCGTCGTCTCTATTCTCCTATTATCTGGCGTCCGAAGGCCTTGATGTCACCACCATCGACATCCAGGAAGAACTTGTTGACAATGCCAATCGTGTTGCCGAGGCCATGGAATGGAACCTGAAAAACCATGCCATGGATATCCGGGACATGACCCTGGACGGCCAATTCGATCATATTTTTTCCGTTTCCGTTTATGAACACATCCCCATTCAGAACAGGATCGAGATCAACCGAAAAGTGAATGACTTGCTCCGTCCGGGTGGTTGCTTCAGCATGACGTTTGACTACAGGAACCCCTCCAAGGATGCAAGATTCGGCTCCCAGGAAGATATCGTGGAGCAGTTCGTCAAGCCCTCCGGCCTTCGAATGCGAGGCAATCAAGCCTTCCTGGACAATGGGAAAAACTATCTGATCAATCCGTTCTTTCACAAGGAGTGCCCTTTTTGGTTAAAGCTGGTTTTTGTCGTGATCGGCAAGAACGACATCGGGGATGTTTTCAAATTAAAAGATGAAAATGATTATTCCTTCGGTGCCCTGTTTTTGGAAAAAGCATAGATGCTTAACCGAAGGTGAGCACGATCTTCCCCACGTTCTCGTTCCTCTCCATCCTCTCCAGCTTGACTGAGCTTCCCGCCGTACCGATGACTTCGGCCCGCTTCAGTTCACCTTTTTCCACCCGGCTGTTTTCTTCCACTGATAGGCCAGGCGGATCATGGCGGGGAAGTGCCTTGGATTCAGAGGGATGCTCGGCAGGAAACAGTCGATCTCATGGGTACAGAAGCAGCCTGCGCGGATCCTCTTCCGGCAGGCCTTCGCAGCAGGGGAAAAACAGAGGGGTTCCGCCCGGTAGTCCGTGTCCCGGAGATTTCCCCATCGGGGCCTGATCTCGCAGGGATACAGGGTCCCGTCATGGGCAAGAACAGCGGAGAGCCTTCCCGCCTGGCATGTCAGTTGTGCCTTTCCGATGCGGCGGGTACGGGCGACCAGTGTGTGCATATAAAGGTCCACCAGGGTGGCGAAGCCGCTCGTGTCATGACGGAACTTGTTCTGGAACCTGCCCCGGAACGTCTCTTCCCGGATACGCTTCGTGATCGCTTCGTAGCGCTCCGTGGATACCTTGAGCAGGGAGGGATCCCGAGGCTCCTGACGAATGAGGTTTACAGCCAGCTTGTCCGGTTTCAGTTCATCCCTGATGATGTCAAGGAGTTCGTCGAAGGAATCCTGGTTTTCAGCCATCACCACCGAGCAGGTCTGCAGGCTGAGTCTTTCAAACTCCTTCTTTAACAGGGACATCTCCCTGAAGGTGTTTACAGCCTGATCAAAAGCACCGGGGCGGCCTCGTATGCTGTCGTGAACGGTGGGAACCCCGTCAAAAGAAATGCCCACGGTCAGATAGAGATCCGGGCATTGGGCAAGGATTTTTTTCGTTGTGACTACAGCCTTCTCTGTGAGCTGTCCGTCCGTCAGGATGACCACTTCGCGTACGCCGTTGTTCCTGTAGAACGTCGTGGCGATCTCGGACAGGTCTTCTCGGATGAAGGGCTCGCCTCCTGCCAGGATCAGATAGACGATGGGGCCCCAGTGATGCGAAATCTTTTCGATCTCTTCAAGGCTCAGCTCGGGGCCGCCCTTCCGTGCCTTCCAGTTGAAGCAGTGTCGGCATCGAAGCGTACACCGGTCCGTAACCAGGAAATTCAGCATCAAAGGGAGGAAGGGTTTTCTCAGGAAAAGGTGCGGCAACCCCTGCAGGCCCCAGGAAAGCAGGTTTCCCGTAGAGAGATGTGTTTCACCCTTTTGATCTTTTTGATCTTTCGACATAATCAAAGGAACGTTCGAAAGTGTTTTCAAGATGCCTGGATGGACAACGACCCTGTGAAAAAAACCTTTTTCCATTATGAATAGGCTTTCCTCTGGGCGTCAAGGTCAGCGTAATCCCCACGCTTGATCCGATACGGCAAGGGTGGAAGGGGAGAGTTTACAAGGGTCCTGTTGAAAAAAAAGTTGAATGAAACCCTTATTTTTACTAATATGTTATAAAAAGAGAATGGTGTAGTGAGAAAAACAAACCATTGTTGGCAAAATAGTCATTCCTGACATTTTTTTTATTTCTAACGCCTGGATATTCCATTACCAAAAGATTTCCGACAAACCCTCAGCTAGGGAGAGTCTATATGGGTAGC
>CAZSUQ010000253.1:0-7173 GCA_964609935.1 uncultured Thermodesulfobacteriota bacterium
AAACCTGCTGGGAACCACCCCCCTCCCACCGGTATGGGATCCTGAGCTGAGACACTCTTCCCGCATCCAAGAATCGCCAGGCTCATGGCCAGGACGGTACAACCTACCACGACTGTGAACAAGCTCGACCTTCTCATTTTCCTCTCCTTCTTTTTTTTTCAAAGAAGCCAAAACAGTGAAGCGCTGTGTGTTGTTTTGTGTCCTTCTCTATCGATTTCTTGGTGATGCTTACCCACCTCCTTTCTTTTGCGTTCTTGGGATAAAAAAACCGAAAAATATCGGGTTTCCACCTGTTGCATTGGAATGTCTTCTTTCATCAAAAAGACCTGTCTGTCCGACCGTACCTCTGACATCGGAACCTCTGATCTTGAACTTAAAAAAAATAGGAGAAAAACGAGAGGAGATGAGCCCCTGTTGCTTCCTTGGCGACTTTTCAGAAATAATAATAAGTTCCCTTGCAAGGATGAACGTGCCTTCAAGGCTTTTTAACCGGATGATGAAGGACTGGCCTGTTGAGCAAACAAGGAAATAAGGAATCGAAGAGATGCTGTACCGAAAGGTGAGAAAGACCGGGGATGAACTTTCCATACTGGGGTTCGGTTGTATGCGCTTGCCTCAGAAGAGGGGGAGGATCGACGAGAAGAGAGCCATCAAACAGGTCCACTATGCCATCGATCAAGGGGTGAACTATATCGATACGGCCGTCATGTATCACATGGGGGGCAGTGAGCCGTTCCTCGGACGTGCCCTTGCAGGTGGATATCGTGAGAAGGTCAGGCTTGCCACCAAACTTCCACCCGGCCTCATCAAGACGCGGGAAGAGATGGACAAGGTGCTCGGTGCACAGATGAAAAGGCTCAAAACGGACTTCATTGATTACTATCTCCTGCACGGACTGAACGGCGAAAGTTGGAACAAGATCAAGGAGCTGGGGGCCTGTGAATTCCTGGATAAAGCCAAGGCAGACCAGCGGATCCGTTTTGCAGGATTCTCCTTTCATGGCGACAGGGAGGCGTTCAAGGAGATCGTTGACGCCTATGACTGGGATTTTTGCCAGATCCAGTACAACTTCCTGGATGTGCAGAACCAGGCCGGTACCGAAGGGCTCGAGTACGCTGCAGGGAAAGGGTTGGGCATGATCATCATGGAACCGCTGCGCGGCGGGAATCTCACCGGGCGGATTCCTCCGGAGGTTCAGGCCATCTGGGACGAGGCGGAGGTGAAGCGAACCCCGGCTGAGTGGGCGCTTCGCTGGATCTGGAACCATCCCGGTGTCACGGTGGTCCTTTCGGGCATGAACAGGGAGGATCACATCCGGGAGAACCTCCGCATCGCGGGGGAGGCCCGCGCGGAATCCCTTACCGACAAGGATCTTGCGCTCGTGGCCAGGGTTGCGGAAACGTACAAAAAGCTCATGAAGGTGGAATGTACCGGTTGCCGTTACTGTATGCCGTGTCCATCCGGGGTAGATATCCCCTCTTGTTTTGAGCTTTACAACGACATGCACATGTTCGGTGGCAAGGCAATGGCAAGGATCATGTATCTGTCGAGGTTAGGAGGGGGAGGAAGTTCCGGAGAAAGCGCGTATGCCTCTATGTGTCAGAAATGCGGTGCTTGTGAGGAAACTTGCCCGCAGCAGTTACCCATCTCCCGCCTTCTCGAGGATGTGTCCGAAGATTTCGAGGGTGGGGCGTCCAAGCTGATTGCCTTGATCGCAAAGCTGTACATGACTGTCATCAGGCGAAGATCCCTTTAGTCATCTATCCTTCTTGTTCATGAATACGGGTTGCCCGGGCCAGGGTTCTTTCTTCGAATCGGGTCGATGCGACCGGT
Source organism: uncultured Thermodesulfobacteriota bacterium (assembly GCA_964609935.1). Lineage (GTDB taxonomy): Bacteria > Desulfobacterota > DSWW01 > DSWW01 > DSWW01 > CAYTRL01. Next base: position 1,834 of record CAZSUQ010000253.1, read on the forward strand.
TCGTTTTGCAGGGCAAACCTCGGAGGGCCTTTTTTCGGTTGACAGTGAAGAGACGGATTTGTTAGAAAAATCTTGTTCACCACCTGGTGAAAAAGTCCGTGAACCATACATCACGATTCCCTGCCAGGATCATCAAGGAAAAATCCTTTGCCCTTTTGTATGCCCCACCAACAGCGCTGGGCCGGCAACCAGACCCCAGAACCGTTCGATCCACTGTGATCCTCTGCTTGAAGGAAGGAGGAAAAACAAAACATGCCGTCCGTGATCTATGAAAAGAAGGGCCACATCGCCATCGTGACCATCAACCGCCCCGAGGCGAGAAACTCCATGGATTTCGACACCATGGGTCAACTGGCCAACGCCTGGCTCGATTTCCGTGACGACCCCGACCTCTGGGTCGCCATCCTCACAGGTTCCGGTGACAAGGATTTTTGTGTGGGTGCGGACCTGAAGAAGCTGATTCCCGCTGTGACCGAGAACGTGGAAAAGCTCGCCACAGGGGAGAAATCCCTTCTGGGTGACGAATACCCTCCCAATGCACCCCTGGTGGCCGTGCTCCGGGAAGGGGACATATGGAAACCGATCATCGGCGCTGTGAACGGCATCTGCTCCTCCGGCGGACTGGAGATGCTGCAGGGCACGGACATCCGTATCGCTGTGGAGCATGCGACATTCTCCATTGCAGAGCCCAAGCGCGGCCTCTTCCCCGGAGGCGGCACCACGGTTCGGCTCCCCCGCCAGGTCCCGTTCGTCTGGGCCATGGAGATCCTGTTCACCTGTGAATTCATTTCAGCAGAGCAGGCACTGGACATCGGCCTGGTGAACCGGGTCGTACCCAAGGAGGACCTGATGCCCACCGCCATGGCCATGGCCGAGAAGATCTGCGAGAACGCGCCCCTTGCCATCCAGGCGGTGAAGAAGTCTGTGCGCACCTGCATGGACCTCACCATGGACAAGGCGCTGGACAAGGAGCTGGAGTTCGCTGTGGAGGTCTTCATGACCGAGGACGCAAAGGAAGGCCCCAAGGCCTTCAAGGAGAAGCGCAAACCGAACTGGAAGGTAAAATAGAGCTGAAAACCAGGAAGTGTTTCCTTCGGCTTTCAAAGGAAGGGGCCTCCAGCGCAACCAGAGCCGTAGCACTTGGAAAGGACTTGAAAGAGGGCAAGGATCATGGACTTTCGATTCACAGAGGAGCAGGAAGCCTTCCGGCAGACCATACGGAAATTCGTGGAGCGCGAGACGTCTCGCGAGCTCGACCGCGAGCTCGAAGAGGAGGGACGCTTTCCCTATGAGCTGGTGGACAAGATGGTCCAGACCGGGCTCCTCGGGCTGCCCTTCCCGGAGGAGTACGGGGGCGTGGGCGGCACGGTCATGGACTTCGTCATCGCTGCGGAGGAACTGGCCTATGGAAGCGAAGCGGCCTGTGCCATCTTCCTGGGCCCGGTGTTCTTTGCAGGCGAACAGATCTTCCTGAACGGCAGTGAAGAGCAGAAGAAGAAGTACCTCCCCCTGATTGCACAGGGCAAGCTGAGAGGTGCGTTTGCCCTGTCCGAGCCGGACGCCGGGTCGGATGCATCCGCCATCACCACGAGCGCGGTTCTCGACGGAGACGATTACGTGATCAACGGGCAGAAGACCATGATCTCCGGCGCCGACATCGCGGACGTTCTCATGACGTGCACCAAGACGGACAAGGACGTGAAACGCTATGATGGCATCTCCATCTTCATGGTGCCCCGGGAGACCGAGGGGCTGACGATCCGGAAGATGAAGAAGCTCGGAAACAACATCATCAGCACCTGCGAGATCTTCTTTGACAACGTACGGGTGCCAAAGGAGAACATCCTGGGAGGACCAGCCGGGCTCAACCAGGGCTGGCTGCAGATGATCAACAACCTGGACGTGGAAAGGATCATGATCTCCGCCCTTTACACGGCGATTGGCCAGCGCGCCTATGACGATGCACTCGCCTATGCAAAGGAGCGGAAGCAGTTCGGCCGCCCCATCTCCCAGTACCAGATGATCCAGCAGCTCCTGGCGGACATGCTCGTGGAGATCCGCGCCTCGCGTCTGCTCACCTACCATGCCGCCTGGCTCAAGGAGCAGGGAGAGTTCTGTTCCGTGGAGTGCTCCGTGGCCAAGATCCACGCCACCGAGGCGGCCAGAAAGGTCACCATCGACGGCATGCAGGTGCTGGGCGGGTACGGGTACATGATGGAATACGACATGCAGCGCTACGTGAGGAATGCCCTCCTTGGAACCATCGGCGGGGGCACGAACCAGATCCAGAGACTCATCATCGCAAAACTCGAAGGCATGATGTAGGCCGAGAAGTGAGGGATTTGGTATGGAGTCCGGGATCCTGAAGAAACGGCCTGTCCCGAACTACTTCAAGAAGTTCAAGCGCCTGGTTCTGGACAACGCCTCCATCTCCTCCACGAACTTCGTAGACCGTCTCGCCGAGGTGTACGATGACCGCCCGGTCTTCTTCCTGGACAGGAAACTGGACTACCCCTTTTTCTCCGGGGACGTGATCAGCTACAAGACCCTTTCCCGGTTCACGAACCGGATCGGGAACGCGCTGAGGAAGTTCGGTGTGCAGAAGGGGGACCGTGTCGGGCTGGTCACCTACAACCGCGTGGAACTCGCCTTTGCCGAGTTCGCCTGCATGAAGATCGGTGCCATCCCTGTGCCCCTGAACTTCATGCTCAAGGCCAACGAGATCAACTACCAGATGGAGAACAGCGGCGGGCGTGTCCTCATCACCGATGCCAATGTTTTTCAGAACAACATCCAGGACCGTGACCGGGTGCCGGCCGTTGAGACGTGGATCATGGTCACATCCGGGGAGAAGCCCGAGGGGTTCCTGTCCCTGTCCGAGATCATGGACGAGGCATCCGAGGACCTCGAGCCGGAGAGCCTGTCCAGCGAGGATGATGTTGTCATCATCTTCTACACCTCCGGCACAACGGGTGTACCGCGCGGGGCCATGCTCACGGACCGGAACATCATGTACACGGTCCGAAAATACTGCAAGCTGTTCGGGATCCTGCCCACCAACCGGAAACAGCTCGCGCTGCTGGTCATGCCCGTGGCCCACACCAGCGGACACCAGAACCTTCTCATCCTCCTCTCCATGGCCATCCCCATGTACTTTGTGAGCCGGTTCGACCCTGCCGATATCCTGAAAAAGATCGCAGCGTACCGGGCCACCTTCTTTGCCGGTATCCCGGCCATGTTCAAGATGATGCTTCAGGCAGGAGCGGAACAAAACGACCTGACCTCCATCCAGGTCTGGGGAGGGGGCGCGGACGCTTTTCCCCCGGACCTGGTGAAGAAGTTCCGGCAGTTGTCCAGGAGAAGGGTGTGGGGGATCCCCTTCAAGCCCCTCTTTGTCCATGGTTACGGCATGGCCGAGACAGCGGGACACATCTGCATCAGCCCGCCCTGGGGACCGCGCTGCGCCGGCTGGGTCGTTCCGGGAATCAAATACCGCATTGTTGATCTCTTTGGGAACCTGGTGCAGAAGGGAGAGCCCGGCGAGCTGGAGATCATCGGGCCGAATGTGATGAAAGGCTACTGGAACGACCCGAAGAAGACAGAGACGGCCTTTCACGACGAATGGTTCCGCACCGGCGACATCATGAAGCTGGGAAAGCTTGGGGTCCTGGAGTTCGTGGACCGGGAGAAAGACGTGATCAAGTGTGCCGGCTACAGCATCTTTCCCACGGAGCTCGAGCATGTGCTGGCCGACCATCCCAAGATCGAACGGGCCGTGGTGGTGGGGGTTCCCCACGCCATCAAGGGGGCCATGCCCGTGGCCGTGGTTCAACTCAGGGAGGGGGAGCAGGCTAGCGAGGAGGAGATACAGGTCTGGGCGGACGAACGAATCGCCGCATACAAGCGCCCCCGGCGCTACATCTTCGAGAACAACATCCCCATGACCTTCAGTCTCAAACCGCTGCGAAAGGACCTGAGGAAAACCGCCCTCAAGGCACTGGGCTCGGACTGGGACAAGAAGGAAGGATCCCCCTGACCGACCTGTTGTGCGAGGCGACCTGACAATGCATCGCTCGCACCACTCCGTTGATGATCAAACGCCCACCGAATTCCTGCCTGCCGGCAAGACATTTTCGCTTTTGCTCCCCGCTGTTGTAAAATCTTATCTATGACAGAGAAGGCAAGGGAAAACATTCTCCCGTTTGTCGGGAAGGGTTTTATCGGAAAGGAGCCTGTCATGCCCGGTTCCAGGATCCTGCTTCTTGGACTCATGCTTGCCGTCCTGACGAGTGTGATCACCTGCGGCTGCAAAACGAACCCGCCCATCCTGATCGTCACGGACAGCGACGCTGCTGACAATCCCCATGGAGGTTATCTTGCTGAGATCCTGCGGGGAGAGGGATTGGTGGAATTCCTGCAGGTGGAGCTGGCATCGATTTTAGCCGATCCTGATCCCCAGGCCTACCTGGCCTCCTTTCCGGTTGTGCTCCTATCCGAAACCGAGTTGAACCCCACAGAAGAAGGGCACTTTCGAAGCTACGTCTCGGGCGGAGGCAAACTCATTGCCATGCGGCCCGATCCGGACCTGGCTGACCTGTTCGGCATGTCCTTTGTCGGTACACGGGTCGAGCAGGACCTCCAGTATTATGCAATGGATACAACGCGGGATCCGGGGATCGGCCTCACGGATGTGTCCCTTCAGTATCACGGTGCAGCCGATGATTATACGCTGAACGGTGCAGTGGCACTGGCCCACCTGTGGGATGACATCCATACCCCCTCATCCAACCCGGCTGTTTCCCTTTACAGCCACGGAAGCGGACATGCTTCGGCCTTCACCTTTGACCTGGCAAAGAGCGTGGTGCTGACCCGGCAGGGGAATCCGGCGTGGAAGGACAGCGAGGGGGACGGGTTGTCCGGGTACAGACCGGGCGATCTCTTCTTTCGCACGACCGGGGAGAAATGGCTTTCCCCGGAGCGCACCCGCATCCCTCAGGCGGATGAGGCTCAGCGGTTCCTTGCCAACCTGATCCTGACCCTTGTGGACCAACCCCTTCCCAGGATGTGGTATCTTCCGGCCCTTCACAAAGCCTTGATGGTGAACACAGGGGATGCGGAAAGCATGGGGGGGGCGAGCCTCGAGCAGATCATGGTGGACCTGGAGGGCTATGGCGGCTATTACACCCACTACTTGATGGAGGTCGGGATCACCAATACCCCGGCTGCCATGGAAGCCGACTGGAGGGCCCGCGGACACGAAGTGGGACCGCACATGTGGGGAGGCGGCCCTGACACCTGTGAGGCACTGTACCCTGCCTATCAGCAGATCACCAACAACCT
>CAZSUQ010000254.1:0-7158 GCA_964609935.1 uncultured Thermodesulfobacteriota bacterium
GGGAGATCGAAAATCTCCGCAAGAGGATCGCTGAGACCAAGATGCCCGAGGAGGTGGAGGCGGCCGCACGGAAAGAGGTGGACCGGGTGAGCATGATGAACCCCGCAGCCCCGGAGTACAACGTCTCCCGCACCTATCTGGACTGGCTGATCGAGCTGCCCTGGTCCACGTCCACCACCGACAACCTGGATGTGAAGAAAGCGGCAGAGGTTCTGGACGAGGATCATTACAACCTGGAAAAGGTGAAGAAGCGGATCCTGGAGTACCTGGCCATCCGAAAGCTCAGGCAGGACATGAAAGGGCCGATCCTCTGTTTTGCCGGCCCCCCCGGCGTGGGGAAGACCTCGCTGGGCAAATCCATTGCCAGGGCCATGGAGAGGAAGTTCCTTCGAATCTCCCTGGGGGGGGTGCGGGACGAGGCCGAGATCCGCGGCCACCGCAGGACCTATGTGGGCGCCTTGCCGGGACGGATCATTCAGGGGCTCCGCAAGGCAGGCACCAACAACCCGGTTTTCATCCTGGATGAGATCGACAAGGTGGGCGCGGATTTCAGGGGCGACCCCGCCTCCGCCCTCCTGGAGGTGCTGGACCCGGAGCAGAACAACACCTTTTCGGATCACTACCTGGAGGTCCCTTTTGACCTCTCAAAGATCTTCTTCATTACCACCGCAAACATCCTGGAGACGATCCCACCCGCCTTGCGGGACCGGATGGAGGTGCTGCAGCTGCCCGGATATACCGATGAAGAGAAGCTGCACATCGCCCGCAAATACCTCTTCCCAAGGCAGCTGGAGGAGCACGGGTTGAAGGAAGGGCAGCTGGAGATCACGGATTCCGGCCTGCTCGATATGATTCGGAACTACACAAGGGAGGCCGGCGTTCGGAACCTGGAACGTGAGATCGCCTCGGTCTGTCGCGCGGTGGCGAGAAGGGTCGTGGAGGGAGAGACCGGCACCGTGAAGGTGGACGAGCAGGATGTGAACGAGTACCTGGGGCCCCAGAAATTCTTCTCCGAGGTGGCCGAACGCATCACTGCGCCCGGAATCGCCACGGGCCTGGCCTGGACCGCTGTGGGTGGAGACATCCTCTTTGTGGAAGCGACCCGCATGGAGGGAAGCAAGGGACTCCTGCTCACAGGCCAGCTCGGGGATGTCATGAAGGAGAGCGCCCAGGCCGCGCTGAGCTACATCCGCTCCAACGCAGAGGACCTGGGCATACCGAAGGAATTCTACAGGACCACGGATCTTCACCTGCACGTCCCTGCAGGAGCCATCCCCAAGGACGGCCCTTCGGCAGGGGTCACCATGGTGGTGGCGCTTGCCAGCCTGCTGACAGGGAGGACGGTCCGGTCGGATCTTGCCATGACCGGGGAGATCACACTCAGGGGGAAGGTGCTCCCGGTGGGAGGAATCAAGGAGAAGGTCCTGGCTGCTCACAGGGCAGGGATTCGGACCGTGATGCTGCCGAAACTGAATGAAAAGGACCTGGAGGAACTGCCCGATGCGGTGAAGGATGAGGAGACCTTCATCTTTGCGGACAATATTGCCGATGCTGTGAATACGGCACTGGAGGAAGAAGCCTCTCCATGATGAAAAGGACGAAGACGCATCTCGGCCGTATCCTTGTGCTGGTTTCCTGCCTGGGGCTGATCGGGTGTGCGGCCTCTGCAAAGACCTCGGTTCGGGAAAGAGAACTGAAGCGGATCCTGTCCGAGGACCGGCAATATACCCTCGAGGCCGTTCCCCTGGAATCGCCCCCTCAGCGAGCGGCCTCCTTCCGCATCGCTGCGCAGGGGCTGCGGGCACTGGAGGAGGGGAGGATGCAGGAGGCAGAGGACAAGCTCGAAAAGGCGCTGTCCCTGGATCCTCGGAATGCGTTTTGTTATCTATATCTAGCAGAGATACGTTTCAAAGGAGGAGAAATCGAACAGGCGTTGATGCTCTTGAACCAGTCGGAGGTCCTGTTCCAGGGCCATCCCTACTGGTTGAGCGAGGTTTTTGCGCGGAAAGGCCTCTACCTGGAAGAGATGCGTTCCACGGATGAAGCCAGACGCGCATACAGGAAGGCACTGGAGTACAACCCCTGGAACGAATCGTCCAAGAAGGGACTGGAACGAGTCGGGCCTTCCAGGGGCTGATCCCTGACCCAAACGCGTTGTCATCGCTCGCCGTTACTGCCTTTCACCTCTGTAACCACTCTTCTGAGTGGGTTCGCAAGATCTCTTCCTGTAATCGGATCAGTCATGTGGAACCATAAACGGTTCGGCCGTAAAACGGGTCGAAGGAGAAGGAACCCAACATGAAGAAGGTATGCAAAGGCAAGGATGCAGCAAGTATGGCGGAGGCGGTGCGGCAGGTTTATGCGGCGGGGCAGGAAGCCGCTCTGATGGAACCCCTGGTGGCAGCGGACCCGGAAGGAGAGCTTTACGGGAAGATCCGGGAAGGGGATTGCGTGATCTTTTACAACATCCGCGGCGAACGGGAGATCGAACTCACCCAGACCCTGATGGACCCGGACTTTTCCTCCTTTGCCCGGTCCGAGGGGCTGCCCGAGCGAATGACCACCATGATCGAGTATGAGGAGGGCCTTCCCGTTCAGGTGGCGTTTCCTCCCTTCGGAAAGCTGGAGAACACCCTGGGTGCAGTCCTGAGCAGGGCCGGGAAGCGACAGGCCCGCGTGGTTGAATCCGAGAAGGCGGTCCATCTTTCCTTCTTTTTCAACGGCAAGATCCAGGAACCTCTGCCCCTGGAGGACCGTGTCTTTGTCCAGTCGAACAAGGACGTACAGAACTTTGACGAGCTTCCGGAGATGAGTGCGGCAGAGGTGGCCGACGCCTTGTCGGCAAAGTTGAACGACGGTGCGTACTCCTTTGTTGTGGGGAACTTTGCAAACGTGGACGTGGTGGGGCACATGGAAGGGGAGGAGCCGGTGCGCAAGGCCATCCAGACCGTGGACCAGTGTGCGGGCAGGGTCGTGGAAGAGGCCCGGAAGCAGGGATACATCACCCTGATTACAGCGGACCACGGAACCGTGGAAAAGAGGTTCTACCCTGACGGTGCCATCGACACGGGCCACAGCAACAGCCCGGTTCCGCTTCTCTTCATCCCGCCGGGAGACAATGGAACAGGGCTGGCGCTGAGAGAGGGAGGTTCACTTGTGGACCTGGCACCCACGATTCTCGAACTGTTCGGTCTCCCCGTCCCCGAGGAGATGACCGGCAGGTGTCTCCTGGAGAATGGCACGGATGGGATGGATGTTCGCGGGCTTTGCGGCGGAGATCCAAAGGTTTTTCTGCTGATCCTGGACGGATGGGGATACCTGCCCACCGAGGAGGGGAACCTCATCAAGCTCACTCCCACACCCACCATGGACCGGTTCATGGAGTCCTACCCCTGGACCACCCTGGATGCCTCCGGGCTGCCGGTGGGGATGCCGGAAGGGAGTGTGGGCAACTCCGAGTGCGGGCATCTTCACATGGGTGCAGGGCGGGTCGTGCCCTCGGACCGGGTACGAATCAACGAGGCGATCAAAACAGGCGAGTATTTTGAAAACCCTGCCTTCAGCTGGGCCATGGAGCCGGCCTGGAAAGAGGGAAAGACGCTCCACCTGCTGGGGATCGTTTCCTTTTACAGCTCTCACGGGTCCCTGGACCATCTCTTCGCCCTGATGGAGATGGCAAAGAACAAGGGCGTGGAAAAGGTGTTCATCCACAGCCTGCTTGGGAGACGGGGGGAGCGTCCGGAAAGCGGGGCGATCTACATAGACAAGGTGGAGAAGAAAGCCCAGGAACTCGGCCTTGGCGAGGTTGTCACCGTGATGGGACGGTACTGGGCCATGGACCGTGAGCACAACTGGGACCGTGTGGAAAAGGCGTACCGGGCCCTGGTGGGCGTCTAGGGAGAAAGCCTCCAGGGGAAAGATTCGGCGAGAAGGATACGGGCGTCACGCAAGCGGGCGTGAGGACGGTGCTCCGTCAGCAAGGATGCGGTCCCTGGCTTCCCTGAGCTTCTCGTAGCACGGGTAGGGAACCTTCAGGTCGCCCAGCTTGAAGGTCTGATCCAGCATGTCCCCATGATAGTCGGAGCCGCCGGTGATGAGGAGTCCGTGCTCATCGGCCAGCCTGGAGAACCGTTCCGTCTGGTCCCGGTCGTGTTCGTGACAGAAGGCCTCGATCCCCATCACCCCCTGCTCCACGAGCCGATTGATGAGTTCCGGGTTGCGGACCAGCCCGGGATGGGCAATGACCGAGATCCCCCCGCACCCGTGAATCATGGAGAGGGTCTCTTCCGTGGAGTTCTTGAATCGCTCCACGTAAGCAGGGCCCCGGCTCGACAGGTAGCGATCAAAGGCCTCATCCATATTGCCGACATACCCTTTCGTCAACATGACGCGGGCCAGGTGCGCCCTTCCCACAGCCCCCTTTTCCCCTGCCAGTGCAAAAACTTCTGCCGGGTCCACGGGAAGCCCCAGGCCGGTTAACGCTTTACACATTCCAACGATACGGTCGGGCCGTGAAGAGCGGGGCTTGTGTAGAAACAAACGGAAGGCCGGATCCTCGTAATCCATCCAGTACCCCAGGAGGTGAACCTCCCCCATGGGGTCTGTGGCACTCACCTCCACGCCGGGGATCACCTCGATCCCATATCGGCCCTGAGCCTGCAGGGCTTCCGGCACCCCGTCCGTTGTGTCATGGTCTGCAATGGATATGACCTTCAGGCCTGCCTCGGCAGACTCCCGGACAACCTCGGATGGGCTGAGCGTGCCGTCCGAGGCATTGGTGTGGATGTGCAGGTCGATATTCAAAGGAAACCCCTTTACACGGGAAGATCGAAAGAGATTTGAAAGAAAATATTATGATACGGGGTGATGGACTTTTCAAGCTTTGCTTCCGGAACCGTGGTAGAGGGGTAATGACACACGGAAAAGGGTTCCGCCTCCCCGGGGAAACCGAACCTGAATGTCCCCCCTGTGGCGTTTGACGATGCCGTAGGCAATGGAGAGCCCGAGCCCGGTGCCTTTGCCCACCTCCTTTGTGGTAAAGAAGGGTTCAAAGATCCGGTCCCTGTCCTCCGGAGGGATTCCCGGACCGCTGTCCTGCACCTCCACGATGATCTGTCCGGGTTCATCTTCTTCCCTGGAGGAGCTTCTCACCCAAAGGGTTCCGCCCTGGACCATGGCATCCGCAGCATTGGTGAAAAGGTTCAGAAAGAGCTGGCTCAATTGCCCCGGGTCTCCGTGGGAAACGGCTTCTTCCCCATATTCCCTGACGATGCGGATGTTCGGGTTGAGCTTTGTTCCGAGCAGGTACAGGGCCTCTTCCAGAGGATCCTCGATCTTGACCCTCTGGAAATCTCCCCTGCCGGTTCGCGAGAAGCCGAGCAATGCCTCCACGATCTTTTGAACCCGCTCCGCGCCTGCCCGTATGTCCTTGAGGACCCTGTCCAGATCCAACAGAAGATAATCATAGTCCACCTTCTGTTTTGCCTTCTCTCTTCTCTCCTTCAGGGGGCCTGCCAGCGGGATCTTGTCGTCAAATGCCAGAAGGGTTTTCACCTGTTGCACATAGGTCTCCAGATGGACGAGGTTTCCGAAGACGAAGCTGATGGGGTTGTTGATCTCATGGGCAACGCCTGCCACGAGTCGCCCGATAGAGGCGAGCTTTTCCGCGTGGAAGAGCTGATCCCTGGCACGCTGGAGGTTCTTGTAAGCAACCCTCAAGTCCCTGTTCGCGGCTTCCAACTGTCTCCGAACCGAGCGTTCCTTCTGGTAGCGTTCCAGCTTCCTGTGCATGGCATTGATGCCGAAACCGGCGGCGGCGAAAAGAACCACGATGCGAAAGACCATCATGGCCGCGTCCGACAGTGATTTTGGTGGGGCAGGAGCCAGGGCACACACCAGGAGGTATCCAGTGATGGAAAGAATCGTGCAGGAGAGGCTCCCCCAGGGGCCGAACCGGAAGGAGGCAGCCAGTACTGGTGTGAGATAGAACGGGAGACAGGGGCTTTGCTGGCCGCCGGTCCAGTAGACCACCCAGGAGGCAAGAAGGGTATCCATGATCAACCCGGCAACCGTGGTCCATGACGCATGGAACGGTTTCCGTTTCAGGACCAGCAAGAAGGCTGGACTCGACAGGGGCATCAATGCAATGGCCCCGAGCGTTTTCCATGTGTGACCGGTCACCGCTCCGGAGACGTAGGCAGAGCAACCCACCAGGAAGTAACATCCCGTGACCAGCGCGCGGGATTTTTGCATCTTCCGATCCAGGTGAGCAGGATCTTGTTTGAGAGGCGAATGGACCGGGGTGGTTGAAAAAGATTCCTGCATGTTTTTTCTCCTTGAATCCTGATGGTCCTCATTAACAAAGCTCTGCCGCAAGTCTTGTTCCAGTCTGTTGTCCTTGATGCGAGGTGACGGCCAGATCGCCTTTTCATTTCAATAAATAAGCTTTGTTTTCAGCAGGTTGGATCGTTCTCAGTTTGTCGCTTTGCAACCCCTGAACGACCCGGTTTGGAGAGGGTGGATGAGGATCGTAGCACTCCGTGCACAAGGGCACTGTGACGGCAGGAAAATACCTTTTCCAAGTGAAAGAGGTGCTTATGTTCTCTTTTTATTCTTCCGAAAAGAAAAGATGAACATCTGTTCCGTCCAGGGTTTGATTTCATTCAATACATCAATCGGTTTCTGCCGGAGCAGGATCAATGAAAACGTGTGCTTTCACCCTTTTGCTCCATGGAGGATCAGGATGAGGGGTATCGTCCCAGGTCGAATGCGGCAGGCCGGTTTCACAGCCATTGAATTGGTGATCGTCATCGTTCTTCTTGGAATGGTTGTTGCCACCGCTATCGTAAGCTTCAGGTCTTCAGATGGGCTGAAACTGAGCGGTGCTGCGGAGAAACTCAAGCTCGATATCCGTTATGCACAGAAACTTGCAATGCACCAGCAGGTGGAATGTGGATTGAAGTTCGACCCGAAGAAGAACAGCTATTATGTCTACATAGGAAACATCGATACAAAGGCCACCCATCCGGTGACGGGTGAGGATTATGCAGTGAACTATGGACAGGAAAAGAATTACCGTGGGATGACCGTATCAAACACGAATTTTGGAGATCGGATCCACTTCGATCACCAGGGGATACCCTTTGACAACAAGGATAC
>CAZSUQ010000255.1:0-7151 GCA_964609935.1 uncultured Thermodesulfobacteriota bacterium
GAACGTAACGGCCATTGGCGCAGGCGGAGATACCTTCAACTATGGTGTCAGGAACTACGACTATTGCTCTCCCATCCTGACCCATGTGACCGCAACCGGCTCAGGGGGAACGAGTAACCGTGGCGTCTCCTGCCTGAATAACTCCTCGCCTACCCTGAGGCATGTGACTGCTACAGCAGAGGCTGGGGCCACCAGCAGCTACGGTGTGCATGTGGCAGTGTATTCGTCGGCCACTATCGATCACTCTGTGCTCAAGGGTACGGTGAACTCGATCTTTACCTCCTCCACCTCCTCTTCATCCGTGGGAAACACACAGCTGGACGGAGCGGTGTTCGGTGGGCTCTACACCACCTGCGCCGGGGTGTATGACGGGAGCTACACCTTCTATACGGGTTGCCCTCCATAAAGCCGTCACCCCCCCAGCATCGCCTTCACCCGCCTGTACTCCAGGATGTTGTAAAGGATCTGCCAGTTACACCCGGAGCAGAACCAGTCCATGCGGTGACCGCGGCGCAGGTCGTGGTAGCAGATGCCCTCCCCGGGTTCACAGAGATACTGCTCCACGAACCCGATGGTCCGGTGGACCCGTTCCAGGTAGATCGTCTCCCCGCTCACCTCGGCCAGGAAGAGCAGGGCCTGGATGAGGTAGTTGTTGTTGGACAGTGCCATGTACGTGTCGTAGCTGCCCTGCGCACCGTAGTAGCCGCCCAGGGGCTCCACCAGCAGGCGGGCCTCCACGGTCTCGGCCACGGCCATGGCCCGGTCCAGATACGCCTGGTCCCCTGTGACCTGAAAGGCCCTGCACAGGGCGATGATCATGATGGCATTGGGATAGGACGAGCACTTGTCGTTGAACTTGGCATACCAGTAGTACCGGTTCTCGGCGTCATAGGCGTGGGCGTCGATACGCTCGATGAGGTCCAGCCCATGGGCCGCGTAGGCATCCGTCCGGGGGGTCTGGCCGATGGAAAAGCCGTACTGCAGGTTGTACATGGCGATGCCGCCGGCAATGGTGGTGGGCCCATAGGGGATGGCATCAATGATGATGAGCAGGTCCAGGGCAAGATCCAGGATCTCGTTGAACCGGTCCAGGACATCCTCCACGGTGTTCCTGTACGCTTCCTCCTGTGTGAACTCGTAGGCCTTGTAGTTGCCCACCGTGCCGATAAAGACCTCCACGATGTTGATGATCCACAAGGGATCATCGAGGAGCTGGGCCTCCCGGCCTGCTATCCTGAGAGCCAGCTCTCTATGCTCTTCCTTGCCGAGGGAAAGAAGGGCTGCCGGGCCGTAGGCCGTGGAATCCCCGAAGTCGCCCACGGTGTCTCCATCGGGATGCACCGGAACCTGGCTCAGGGTGTAGTCCAGGACCTTGTTGAAGAGGGCGTTGAAGGCAGGGGCCGCCGCCTGGCCCTGCTGTTGCCGGTCGCCCGAGTCCGTGCATCCGGCCGCGACCAGGAATGTGAGGCCGACAAAAAGAAGGAGCCAGCCTTTGCCCGGTGTTCTACCTGAACGGGCCACGCTCCTCCTGTCCGGTCTTGCTGCTGAAGTGTGGAGGCCTACCTCACAAGGAGGCCGTTCCCCCATGTGGCGATCCATATGAGTCCCCTTGTGTCCAGGTGGAGTCTCCTCACGATGAGCTCGGTCAGGCCGTGGCTCTCATCGTAAAGGGTCCATGTGTCGTCTGTTTTGTCATGGGGTGTGCCGTTGTCGTCGAGACAGGCCAGGCCCCCTCCCCACACGGCGATCCACTTCTTGTTCCCCTGGCCCACGCACACGTCCATCACGTTGATGCCGGGCAGCCCGTCGGCCTGGGAGAAATGGGTCCAGCGGTCGTCCCCCTTGTTGAAAGGCGTGCCTCCTGTATCGAGAAGGGAAAGCCCGCCCAGGGTGGCCACCCACACGGTCCCGGAAGGGCCGACTGCTGCGGTGCGCACCTTGTCCCCGGGAAGCCCGTCGTTTTTGGAGAAGTTCGCCCAACGGTCGTCGCTCTTTTCAAAGGGTGTGCCGTTGTCATCGAACAGGAAGAGCCCTCCCCCCCACGTGGCGATCCACCTGGAGGTGGGCCCGGCAGGTGTGATGCGGTAGACCCACTTTTCGGTGAGTCCGTCCTGCTCGTTGAAGGTGAGCCACTGGTCGTCTTCGAGGTTCAGGGGTGTGTGGTTGTCGTTCAGGCAGGTGAGGCCCCCTTTCTGGGTCCCGAGCCACTTCAGGCCGTCGGGCTGAACCAGGATGCTGTACACGAAATCGTTTGGAAGACCCTGGCCCGTAGTTCCGGGCATGTACCAGGCCCACACGTCGTCCGATAGATCCAGGGGTGTGGTGCCGTGATCCAGGTAGGCGATGCCGCCGCCCACGGTGCCGATCCAGACTCCCCGTTCTCCCTCCGGCGCAATGACCGGCGGGTCACTGTTGGGGAGCTCGGAGTTGTTCATGTTTATGCGTGCCCACCGGTTGTCAGAGATAACCAGTGGATCGGTCCCGGGATCCAGGACCATGATCCCGCCCCTGTCCAGGCTGATCCAGGTGTTTCCCTGGGGATCCACGGTCACGGCCCTGATCCAGAGGCCCCGTTGAAGATGTGTGAGGTCCTGGGCGCAGGCATCTCGAGGCAGACCGGGGAGGATAAGGAGACCGTGGGAAAGGAACAACAGGATGAGGAAGATCCAGATACCTCCGGCAGATCTATCCCTGGGCCTGTGTCCCGCCATCGCGCAGTTTCTCCAATTCATGGTCATACCGGCTTCCTGTTTTGTGAGCATGAGGAGTTTGTATGCACATTTTATGAGGCCTTCAGTTCCGGGGCGGTCTGAACGTGCGAACGTGTTGGTTCCCTTTGGCTGGAAACCCGGTAAATGAGGATATTCCGGGGGCAGGCATCCACACAATGCCCGCAGCCATTACATAGATCCTGATTCAACGATGGGATCGAGGTTCCTTCCTGCAAAAGAGCCCCTTCCGGGCATGCCTCCACGCAGTCCCCGCAGCCCGTGCAACCGTCCGCGCACAGACCCTCGGATGAAACGATGTGGAGCGATCGGCAGGCAATCTCCAGCGAGCCGGATGCGGGAACCATCTCGATCAGCGACAGCGGGCACGCGCCCACACAGTCGCCGCAGCCGTTGCAGCGAACAGGGTCGATCCTTGCGATGCCCTGCCGGATGCCGATTGCCCGTGGAGCACACACCTCTGCGCAGTCCCCGAAACCGAGGCATGCGTCCGGGCAAACCCTGGGCCTGGCCTCCATGCCTGCCGCGGCCTGGCAGGTGGGTGCGCCGGAGTAGAGATAGCGGGCCTCCACGCGTTCTCCCTGGCAGCGCACGTAGGCCAGCTGCTTGTCCTGCCCTGAAAGGTCCTGTAGCACCTGGCACTGGTCCGGGCCCACCTCTGTTGAACCGCTCCGCATTGAACCCGTTTCTTCATCACCGCCGCGAACCAGTTCCTTGGCAAACCCGCCGCACCCCTCCACACCGCATCCCTCGCAGTCTGGCCCCCTTGCATTCTCCCCTTCCTGCACCTCCTCCTGCCCTGCCGGAAAAACCTTCCTGGACAGGAAGTACCCCAGGAGGAGCAGAAGCCCCAGCAGAAAGAGGATGGCCCACGATAAGGTCCAGGTCATGTTCGTGTTTCCGGATTCTCGATTGGTCAAGGATCAGGGGAAGGATGGATTGCACGGCTGCGATGCATTCTGTCCTGCAAAACTCTCCAGCACACTGATTTCACACGATTTCATGGATTGTTGCAAGCTACATAACAGGCGAGGAGAGGGAGAAAGAATCTAGATGTTGGGTTGTCTCGGTCCTGAAAAAAGCCACGTACCCCCTTACGGGATACGTGGCCTTGCAGACATCTCTGGTCGATCGGGATTCTACCTCTTCTTCCGCAGGATCTTCAGGAAGATGACCGCGCCCAGCGGGATGAAGATCAGTGCAATCTGATTCCCAAGGCCGGAACCGATCACCGAATCGGCGCCGTAGACTGCGGCATGTGAGTTGGGCGGGTACGGCGGTTGCGTGGGCACATTGGTGGCGTACCTCAGGTCGCTGTCAAGGGCCCGGTAGCTGATGTGGGCATAGTCCGAGCTGTCAATGGCTATGGAGCTGAACCCTCCAACAGGTGGAATAATGTCCACAAGCTGTGTTACCCAGGAGCCCGACGCATTGGTCGCGTAGTTGAGACGGAGATGGTTCGTATTCTTGAAGCTGATATGGGCATTGTCCAGGCTGTCCAGGGCGATGGAGTGTTTCTGGCTGACGTCCCACTCAGAGTAAACCGTTTCGAATACCCAGGAACCGGATGCGTTGGTGGTATATTTAAGACCGACAATCGAACTATCGTAATAACGATATGGACGTAGCCCATACTGTCTGTGGCGATGTAACTATCCCAAACCCAGCTGGTGGAATCCAGGATAGAAGTCACCCAAGAGCCTGACGCGTTCGTGGCATAGTTGAGAGTGCCGTAATCCACTACTGGAACGTCACCGCAGTAGCTGATATGGGCGTTGTCCGAGGCATCCAGGGCGATCGAGGGATTAACAGGCGCGCCGGGACCGATGATTGTGGTCACCCAGGAACCGGTTGCATTGGTGACGTACGCCAGCATGGATGGAGATTTCGAGTGGCAGATGTGCACGTTATCCGCGCTGTCCACGGCGATGGAGTTGTGATATCCGGAATCGCGATCCGCATCGACGGTTGCTGTGACCCAGGCTCCCGAAGCGTTGGTGGCATACTTGAGGACCTCGTTCACGCCATCATGGTAGCTGATGTGCACCTTGTCCGCGCTGTCCAGTGCGATTGAATTCCCTTCGTTCGCGTGCTCAGAGAGAACCACACTGTCCACCGTGGTGATCACCCAGGTGCCCGAGGCGTTGGTGGCATACTTGAGACTGCCGCTTGTGTCATCGTAATAGCTGATATGGGCGTAGTCTGCGCTGTCCAGCGCGATTGAAGTGTAGTAGCCCGTATCCCCTTCCAGGTCCACGTTCGTAATTGTCCACGCCCCTTGCGCGACGCAAGGAATGGCGGAAAACACGACACACAACGCAACCGAGACAAGATCTCTTGCTTTCATGGAACCCCCTTTTCGTCTGCGGTGTCAGTACTTTTCAACGAGTCTCCTGCCAACAAGGCCAATTATATTTAATCTAATATTGTCACTGGCAAGGAGTCAAGAAAAAGAACGAAACGGCAGGCGATGTGGCAGGAGGTTCTTATGAAGAGATTCTGAAACCCTGAATACCCGTACGTCTAGCAGGCAAGACGGCAGCGATTGTCTTCCCCGTAACAAACATCGAAGCAGCGGCAGGCATCAACGCATTCAGGGGAGAGATCGAGGTCGTCACACTGATCTTCCGTGCAGCCGGATACGTCTTTACAATAATCAATACAGTTGTTTCTTGCTAATTTGCATCGCAGGTTACATCCCCAGTCTTCCGGATCACCACAGGCTGCAGCTGGCACGAAAAGAAGGATGCAAACGAGAATCCCTGTACCCCTGCCCGGGGTCCGCATCCCTTGAGCCGGTCCGAACATTGGCACCCCTCCTCTGATCAAAGAAAAGGAAAGAGGCAGGACTGGCAGCCTCACTTTTATCATCTAACCCTTGTTACGAAATCCAGGGGACAAGCGGTTTCCCCGGCCCCTTGTCATTGATTCTGGGGCACGAAAAGGTCCTGTGCGATCTTTTCGTACATCCTCGCAACGGCATTGGTCACATTTTTAGAGGCGTAGCTGGTGTTTCGCACCCGTTTGCTCGCCGCCACCGTTCCCCACGACTCCTTCAGGATGCCACCCACCTTATCCTGAATGCGAGCGTGAAAGGTCAGGCGCGCTTTTACCGAATGAACAAGGATTCCCAGTTCCGTTTCTGGAATAATCACGGGATCGGCACGGAGGATCTCCAGGGTCTGGTCTGCTTCGGAGGCCACGACCCTGCGAACCTTGCCGAAGCCGTTTCGGAAACCCGCCTCGAGCGTGGACCTCCAGTCCGTCACCTTCAGGGGGCGAATGCCCTCTATCTCCGGCACGTAAAACTCGTCAAGCACGCATTCCGCTATGATCAGTGCAACGGTCTCTTCGCTTTTAACAAGATGGATCTCTGGTTGGGGGTCCCCCTGGATAATGTAGAGAGGGATCTCAGCGCAGGCAGCCGGAAGGAGGAAGAAAAGGCCGGTGACGAAAAGGGTTGCTTGTTTCAGGTCCTCTCGAAGGATACGGGGTGTCATGCGCGTTCCTCCCAAAAAGATGGTTTCAGAACGTCGCTTCCAGTATTGCCAGGACTCCGTACAGAAGGCTCTTCACCTTGAAATCGCCGTCCGGGATCTGCAGATTGCTCTGGTCCCCGGGTATGGAAGGGTCGTCTGCGTAGTAAGCCTGCTCCAGGGTGCCGCTGAGGGAGTGGAGGTACTCCAGGAAAAGGGAGGTTCCCAGCCAGAGGCAGAAGGAGCCTTTGGAATCCCCGATGAGCCGCCACTTTGGCGCCGCATTCAGCCCCACACCGATTCCCATGGCATTGCCGTTCATGTCCTTGTTTCTAAGGACATGGTCGTCGTGGTCCCGGCTGAAGACCCCGAAGACGCGTATCCCTGTATCCACAACAAGGTTCTCAAAAGAGCGGCTGCGAAACGAGAATCCCGCATAGGGCAGCATGTGGTGCGTTGTGTAGTGAATCCCGTGTACAGACTCGCTGATCTCCCCCCACACCCGGTTCATGCTCGAGTCCAGGAACCATCCCTTTGCCCCGTATGCGTCGAGCTCGTAGTATTCGTGTCGATAACCCAGGAGCAGGTCCAGGTCCATGGAGCTTCTTTGGAATTCCCAGTGGTAAATCGTGAGACGGCCGCCGATCTCTCCCTGATACGTTCGTGCCTTCACAGCGGATTCGGTGAAGCTGATCTTGGTTCGGGGGAAGCCCGCCGCCTTGGAGGAAAGCCAGTCCGAGTCATCCATGGTGCCGCCCGGGTCCTGAAGGTTGGTGAGAAAGGAGACCTCCAGGGAGCACCTGCGTCCGTTGAAGCATGTTCCCTCCAGAAACGCACTGACGCCCCCCACCAGGAAATCCAGGGGCCACTCCAGCTCGCTCTCCACGGTGTAGGTCCCGCTGATCCCCGGGTCATACTCCGTAGTCTCCATACTCCACGTGTTGTT
>CAZSUQ010000256.1:0-7150 GCA_964609935.1 uncultured Thermodesulfobacteriota bacterium
AAGGATGTTATCATGGGCCTCTTCGGCTGCGAGGACCTGCTGGTTCGCTTCGATGGCACGATGGATGGGAATGATGCGCGCCATGGGTGTGCCCTTTTTCGAAGCTTCGTAATACCTGAAGAATCCGCCCTTGATGAAATAATCCTGATAGAGCCGGGCGGCTTCTATGTCCCCGGGTTTGATTTCAGGGTAGAACTGGTTGATGTTCACCAGGAGCGGTATGGGGGGCAGACAGTACAGATTCTCCAATCCAATGATGCTGTTTCTGGATGCCACATCTGCCAGGATCTTCTCCACATACTCGAGGTCCTTGTCGGAAGCTTCGGCCACCTCCTGTGTGGTTGCAAGCGCCTCGTACACGTTCAGGTGTTGAACAAGGGCGGCCTCTTCCGGCGAATAGATGAGCTTGAGATAGTCGATAAACGCCTCGTGAACACTCCCGTCCTCGTCCTTTGGGGCCGTGTGCGGGTCCTGCGCCTCGATCTTCCTGGCGATGCGGATATATGCTGTTGCGCTTTCCACGGATTGTTCTCCCTCTATGGAACTTGAACCAACGCCTTTCCTGCTCATTCAATCCTGGCTCATGCCTCTTATTCTCGTAAAAATGGATTCAACCCCAAAGCCTGCTCGATGGTCCGGTTTACACGGCTGCATTCCGTCATTTCCGGAGCCACCATTTCTCTGTAAAACTCCACGGCGGGTTTGCCTGTTTCCTCGCTCTTCAGGACGGACCTTCCGGCTGCCATTCCTGTTATCAGCGCCGAAGTAATCCCCTCCCCGCATCGGTTGAACCCTCCCGCTTCGCCGGCAAGGAGAAGGTTCCCCTTCCCCAGGCAGTAATTGTCCCTGGCCGACATGTCGTGCAGTACGCAGCCGTAACTTGCCACCTTCTCGTGGATGACCAATCCGTGCCGTTCTTTCAGGTGTCTGGTGAAGCTTCTGAACAGGTCTTTCACCGACTCTCCCTGTTTTGCTCCCGTGACCAGTATGATATGCTCGTCTTTGTGAAACAGGGTGGCAAAGTAGCCTGTGACCGTTCTGTCGAAAAACAGGTAGAGCCAGCCTGGTTCGAGATCAACAGACCCGAGGTACCACTCCTCGTAATTCGGAATCGCACGGATCGTCGGTTCGAAGTCCGGCAGGGCCGCTTTTCTCACACGAGACAGGGCGCCGTCCGCACCGATCAGGTACCTTGCCCTTATCTTCCGATCTGTTCCCTCATGCCGGACATGGACAATCTTTTCTCCGTCTTGCTCTGAAAAGCCTTTGAACGAACAGCGCTCCACGATAACCGCATCACTCTCCCGGCATAGCCAGGAATCCAGTTCCGGCCTCTTTGCGTTCTTTCCATCCGGTTCGAGCCCGGGGGCGTTGTCGAACACGCTGAACGGAACGTCCGAAATCGGTCCGCCGAGCTCGACGTTTACTCGGTTCCCCTTGATCCCAACCGGCTGGCAGAAGATGCTGTCGGGCAGTTCTCCAAAGTGGTCCTGGATGAAGCTCGCAGCGCTGGGAAACAGGATCCCGCTGCACATCTTGTATCTCGGCAGCGTCTCCTTCTCGATGATCAAGGTGCGTAACCCGCTTTCTGTCAACGACTTCGCTGCGGACGCGCCTGCAGGTCCGGACCCCACGATCAAGACATCGCAGCCCTTGTGGAAGAGGCTTTCTTCCCCTTTCATGGTTTGTTCCTTCCTTTTTACCCATCATGACAGAGAAGCGGACAGGGTTAAGCAATAAACCGACTGATTGGTATTATTGTGAAGTTTATATGATTCCTCCCAGGCTTGTCAAGAGATTTGTTTCTTCTGGCAAACAGGAGGAAAAAGGTAAATAAGCTTGTAAAAACAGCGGATATTATTGAAAATGGGAAAAGAGCATTTTTTTCTTGACACATAACAGGGCTTCTGATATCTTTTGAACGAAACAACTAATCAGTACTAACGTACAACATAAGGATCTCCCGCTTATTGGCCCTTAACCTCTTGGCCCCGATACTATGGATATCTTCAGGAAGAGGAAGAGAAGCAAATGAAGATTGCCCAGATCAGCAAAAAGTCGGGACTGACACGATCCACGATCCACCATTATGTGAACATAGGCCTCCTGCACCGACCTAAGCAGGAGGGCCTGAACCTCCACCTGTTTGACGCGACTCACCTGAACAGGCTGAAGAAGATACGGAACCTGAGGGAAGGAAAGGGGCTTTCTCTTCCCCAGATCAAGGAGTATCTCGACAGGGAGCAGCCCTTCAAGATGGATGAGGGGGCTTCCGAAAAACCTGGCCCGAAACCAATTTCAGAGATCGAAGTTGCCCCATCCCCAGCTGCGCAGCAGTCCAGGAAGAACAGGGACAAGATTCTGGACGTGGCCATCAAGCTTTTCTCCGAGAAGGGTTATGAAAGCACAAAGATCAGCGATATCACCGACTCCCTGCACATGGGCAAGGGTACCTTTTATGTGTATTTCAATAACAAGAAAGAACTCTTCATGGAGTGCATCGATCGGCTGACCGTGACCATTGTCCCAAGAGAGTCCTGGGATGAGATCCGGAGCGAGCAGGACTATTCCCAGAAGATGTACAAGAGGGGGGTGGTGTTTCTCAAGGCCTTTCCGGACTTCCGCGGGATTCTCAACCTGCTCAGGGCCGCCCTGGGAGGGAAGGATCCGGCCCTGGCCCAGAAGGCAAAGGAAGCGTTCAAGATCCTGTCAGCGCCCATGGCCAAGGACCTGCAGAGGGCCATCGCAAACGGCGAGGTCAGGCCGGACCAGGATGTGGAACTGGCAGCGCACCTTCAACTCGTCATTGCGGAAGGGCTCGGAGACTGGCTCATGATCGAGCCGCGGTACTCCGTAGAACAGGGGATGAGGATCCTGATGGACACGTTCAAGTATGGCTTCTCGTCGCCCGGCACCAAGGCCTGGCTTCCCAGCAACGGTACCGTGGAGGACTCCAAAGGCGTGACCACGAGACTGGAAGACCTCCAGGTTGACGGGCGGTCCTGCCTCCCCGGCAGGAGGGGCGAGGCTGATGTGGAGGTGGGATTTTCAAAGCTGGTTTCCGTGGAAATACGACATGGAGAATCTGGTGAGGTTGCGGTGGTGAACATGAAGGAAGGCCGCTTCCTCGAAATCGAGTTGGACGGAGGAAAGGTTCTTTCCGGGAATGCCGCTTTCGGATCGTTTCAGATCCCCTTGAAAAAGGTGGCCAACATCATGTTTGAATCGACCTGACCCGCATATTGTACGAGCCTCACAGTCAGACGGAAGAGGGGCGCGAACCAGCAGGCCAAGGAATCATTCTCCACTGGAAAAGGAGGCGTGACATGAGCAAGGGGGAATTTGCAGTCATAGGAACCGGGGAAGTGCCTTGCGGGAACTTCCCGGAACGCACCGAGTTCGAGATTGCCTACACGGTGGCCAGAGAGGCAATCCGTGATGCCGGGATCGACAAGGATCGCATTGGTGCCGTGCTGGGTGCGGCGCACATCATGGGGGGTGAGTACAACACGGAGGTGGTTTTTGGCCGGCTGCCCGAGGCCATCGGTCTGAGAAACTGCCAGGTCACGGGCCAGACCGTGTCGGGCGGGGCCTCGAGCCACTCCATCAGGCGGACCGCAGAGGGGATCCTGCGGGCGGGCGAGGCCGAGTTCGTACTCGTGGTGCACTCGCAGCGCTTCTCCCAGTTCAGCCTGAACGAGCAGGCCCAGTATTTTGCCGTTGCGGGCTCTGACCTGGAATTCGAGGTTCCCTATGGGATGACCTACAACGCACTTGCCGCCATGGTCACCCAGGGGTACATGTCCGAGACAGGCACCACCGTGGAACAGGTGGCCTCGGTGGTGGTGGCCTGCAACCGGTGGGCAAGGCTCCAGCCCAACGCCATGTTCAACAAGAAGGAGCTGACCCTTGAGAAGGTGCTCGGCGGGCGGATGGTGGCTTATCCGCTCACCGCATACATGTGCAATGTGCTCGCTGACGGCGGGTCGGCCTACATCATGACCACCGCAGAGAACGCCCGCAAGGTATGTGACCGGCCGGTCTACATCCTGGGAGAAGGCTCTGACTACTCACACCGCACCATCACGAGGGCCAAGCAGAAAGACCTCTCCGATCTGTCCGAATACCTGAGACCCATTGCGGACAGGGCCTATAACGAAGCGGGTCTGGGTCCTGATGACATGGATCTCTATGAGGTCTATGGGTCCTATCCGGGCGTGATCCTCATCGTCATGGACGCCCTAGGCATCTGCGAGCCGGGGAGGTCCGGCGTGCTGGTGGAAGCCGGCGACACGAGCCCGGGCGGAAAACACCCCTGCTCAACGAACGGAGAAGCCCTGGGCATGGGACATACGGGGACGGGCTGCGGCTTTGCCATCTTCGTGGAGGGTGTCAGGCAGCTGCAGGGAAAGGCGGGCGATGCACAGATTCCGAATGCGCGGTTCCTCATCGAGAACTGCGGGGGAGGCGCCTTCATGGACTGCCACTTCACGGTAATGGGCAACGAGATCCCTTCCTGAAAGGAAAGAGAAGCAGGGGATCGTCTTCAAGGGAAACAGTGAAAGGCATTCGCACACGGAAGGAGTCCGGGTTATGAAGATAGAGGAAATCAAGGAACTGTTGGGGCTCACGGACGAGGACCTGAAGAAGCCGCTGCCCAAGCCCAGCAAGTGGTCACAGCCCTACTGGGATGCGGCCAGGCAGCACAAGCTCATGTTCAAGAAATGCAAGAAGTGCGGCTTCATCGACCACCCACCCTACCTGTTCTGCACAGAGTGCCATGGGGATGAACACGAGTGGATCGAGTCCTCCGGAAAGGGGATCCTCAATGCCTATGCGGTGAACCACTTCGGGGTCCCCTTCCCGTTCTGGACTGATCTGCCCTATGTGACGGCCCTGGTAGACGTGGAGGAGGGGCCGCGCATGATCACGAACATCGTTGAGTGCAATTCCGACGAGCTGAAGAACGGCATGGAACTGGAGGTGGTGTTCGAGGAGAGAAGCCCGGAGTTTACGTTGCCCCAGTTCCGTCCCGTGAAGAAATAACTCAGCAAAAGGCCTATGACCCAAGAGTCTGTTGAACGGCAAGCCGGGGAAAAGGAGGGAATGCGTGATGAGCGACTATGAACACCTGCTTTACGAGATCGGCGGGCCCGGGGATGCGGTCTGTACGATCACGCTGAACCGACCGGACAAGCACAACGCCATCCACAGGGAGATGGCCGAAGAGATCATCCATGCGTTCCAGCGCGTGCGGGACGAGGATTCGGTGAAGGTGGTGGTCCTCACCGGCGCAGGGAAGTCCTTTTGCACGGGCGGCGACCTGAGCGTGTTCCCCAGCTTTGCCGAACACAAGGTCCTCATGGACTGGATGGCTCGCACAGGCTATGCCGTGCACAAGGCCATCTATGACAACGAGAAGGTGGTCATTGCCAAGGTGAAGGGCCACTGCATCGCCGGGGGGCTGGAGCTGGCCCTCATGTGCGACCTGATCTATGCCGGCGAGAAGGCCAGGTTCGGGGTGACCGAGATCAACATGGGGATCCTGCCGGGCTGGGGCGGTACGGCACGCCTGGCCAAAAGCATGCCCATCTTCCGAGCCCGGGAGGTGCTCTTCAGTGGGCGCAAGGACTACACGGCCCAGGAGATCTACGACATGGGACTGCTCACGCGTGTGCTGGAGGAGGAGACGTTCGAGGAGAGATTCGAGCAGATTGTGGGGAACATCTGTGCAAAACCGGCGCATGCCCTGCGCATGGGAAAGAGCGTGATGAACCGCTCATTCGAGGGGATCGACATGGACGCGGCCCTGACCATCGAACGGAATGCCATCTGCTGGCTCGTGTTCAGCCCGGAGATCCAGCAGGTCCTTGCCGCCGTCAAGGATGGGAAATTCTAGGAAGGGTGTCGATAGACACTCTCTTCAGAGGTTGTTGAGAAATGTCCAGATGCAAGGCGCGCGAAATTCTGAGGAGCGAGGCGTACTTTGGAGTACGTTGCAGCGACGAGGGATGAGCGCAACGCAGCAGATGGGCGTTTATCGACAGCCTCTGGGAAGGAGAAGGAACAATGGACTATAGCTTCACCGAGGAACAGCGGCTTCTGCGTGATGCCATGGAGAAGTTCTGCAAAACGGAGCTGAACAAGGAGTACGTGAAGTGGATGGACGAGAACGTGGACTTTCCCCCGGATGATCTCTGGCAGAAGTTCGTGGACATCGGGATGTTTCGAGGCGGTGTGCCCGTGGAGTATGGGGGCGACCGGCTCGGGCAGGTGGACATGATGGTGGCCTATGAGCCCATCTGCAAGGCCTCCATGTCCGTGGCGCTGGCCGTTGGCACCACCTGCGGGTTCGGTTCCCGCTTCATCTCCGAGCTCGGCACCAAGGAGCAGAAGGAGGAATACCTGCCCAGGCTCGCCGAGGGGAAGTGGAAAACGTGCATGGCCTTGACCGAGCCGGGAGGCGGCACGGACATCCTGGGTGCGCTCAAGACCTTTGCCCAGGACAAGGGGGACCGCTGGATCATCAACGGACAGAAGATGTTCATCACTGGAGCACACGTCTCGGATACCCTGATCACCATCTGCAAGACGGAAAAGGACGCAAAGCCTGCGCGGTCCTTCAGCACCTTCCTGGTGCCGGGCGATGCAAAGGGGATCACCATCGGCAGGATCCCCAAGATCAGCTGTCACCATTGCGATTCCGTGGAGATCTCCTTCGAGGACGTGGAGGTCCCCAAGGAGAATATCCTGGGCACACGCGGGAACGGGTGGTACGAGATGCTCACCGTGTTGAATCCGGAGCGGATCGGTGTGGCCATGATGGGTGTGGGCCTCATCGCCGCGGCCTACGAGGACGCCTTTCAGTACGTTCAGGAACGCGAGGCCTTTGGCGGTCCCATCGCCCGTTTCCAGATCCTGCAGCACTACCTGGCGGACATGTACATCAACCTGGAAAATGCGAGAAACCTCACGTACAAGGCTGCCTGGCTCTGCGACCAGGGGCTGCCCTATCACATGGAGGCCACCATGGCAAAGCTGGTGGCAGCGGACGGCGCCCTGCATGCCGGCACCCACGGAGCGGAGATCCTGGGGGGCTACGGGATCTGCAATGAGTAACCCATGCAGCGGTAACTGCGGGACGCACTGC
>CAZSUQ010000257.1:0-7110 GCA_964609935.1 uncultured Thermodesulfobacteriota bacterium
ACCCATCCTCCTATCTTCTTCTGTTCACGTTATCCTGAACGTCTGCTGAGCGGCCCGGTCCTCGCGGCGACCGCTCCGGATGTTCTCTGTTCCCCTATCGAATCAGAAGGGAGCACCGATGGAGAATTGCACCGCACTGGGATCCTCTCCGGGCCGTCGGTCAATGGGAAATCCGAGAACAAAGGTGAGCGGACCCAGTGGAGAGAACCATCGAAACCCACCCCCCGCACTGAGGCGCAAACCCGAAAAGCTCAAGTCTTCATCCTCGTCAAAGGCATTCCCTGCATCAAAGAAGATCAATCCGCGAAGTTTCACCTGAGGCACAAGCGGGAAGATGTACTCGAGGTTGAAGATCAATTCCTTGTCGCCGCCGATGACCACGCCTTCCACCTCCGGCCCCAGGGAACGCACGTCGAAACCCCGGACGGTGCTGATGCCACCGACAAAGAAGCGCTCGAAGACCGGAAGGCGGTCTCCTTCAAGACCGTAGCCGACGCCGACCCTTGATCGCACGTGGAAGGTCGTGCTCCAGAAAAGCGGCATATAGTATCCCACATCCATCTGCAGTTTGACAAAATCGTTGTCCCCTCCAAAGACCGTTCCGGCCAGCTCCGTAGAGATGATGTTCAGCCATCCCTTGAGCGGATGCATGGGGTTGTCCAGGGTGTCGTGCACCACATAAAAGGTCATGGAACTCGTGGAGCTCTTCCCCTCTTCCGCCGCCAGGGTGATCGGGGCCCAAATGCTCACGTCGGTGACTTCCACGTCTTCGTACTTGTACATGATGTTTGCACGGACGTTCCGGAAGATCTCGTAGCCGAAGCGCACGGACCCGCCAAGGGCGTTGCGCGAGAAGTCCTGATAGTCGCGCTCGGTCATGAACACGTCGAACCCGACGGAGAGGGGAATGTCGAACATCCACGGCTCGGTGAAGCTCAGGGAGAAGTTCTGCCGCGTGCCCCCCACCTCTGCATTGAGGGAGACGACCTGGCCGCGCCCGAACAGGTTGCTCTGCGTCACGTTGGCCATGAACACAAACTGGTCCGTAGAGCTGAAGCCGGCGCCCCCGCTGAGGGTCCCGGTCTGCCCCTCCACGACCTCCACCACGAGGTTGAGCCGGTTCGGGTACGTGGTGGGTTCCGTGAGGATGTTGACGTTTTCAAAGAAGCCCAGCCGGTTGATCTCCGCCCGGGATGCACGGATCTTGGAGCCGCTGTAGAGCTCCCCCTCGATGATTTCCATCTCCCTGCGGATGACCTTGTCCCGCGTCTTCGTATTGCCCCGGACAATGATCTCCCCGATGTAGACCTTGGGCCCCTTGTCCAGCTTGAAGACCACGTCCACGGTGAGCGTTTTCTCGTCCGGGAAGTAGAGCGGGTTGATCTCCGCAAAGGCATGCCCGCGATCCGCAAAGAAATCGGTCATGCTCGCCATGTCCCGCTGGAGCTTCTCCCGGCTGAAGATCTCTCCTGGAAGGAGCTTCTGTTTTTTCTTATAGAAAGCAAAGGCCTCTTCGTCGAGGTGCTCCCAGCGGATGTCCCGGACGCTATATTGCTGGCCCTCCTTGAGCAGGAAGGCAACGTACATCCCGTCGTCGGTGCTCAGCGTTATCGGAGGTTCGGCGGAGAATTGCAGGTATCCGTGATCCAGGTAATAGAGGGTCAGGCGGGTCACGTCATCGCGAAGGACATCCTCCTTGTAGACGCCCGAAGAGGTCACAAACGAGAAGAGGCCCTTCTTCTTGGTCTCGATGACCTTGCGAAGCTTCCGGTCCTTGAAGGCACGGTTGCCCAGATAGAGGATCCGCCGGACCTTGATCTCCTCGTTCTCCTGAATCGTGAAGCTCACGTTGACCTGGTTGTTTTCCTGCGGCTCGATCACGTAGTCCACATCGGCCAGGAAGTAGCCTTCGTTCGCATAGAGCTTCCGGATCCTTTCCACGTTCTCTTTCAATTCCGCGATATTCAAGAAGTGGTTCGGCTTGAGGGTCACCACCTTTTCGAGATCCTCTTCATCCAAGTCGTCGTTCCCCTCGTACTGGATCTCGCGGATGGTGGGCCGCTCCTCCACCCGGTAGGTGAGCCGGATCCCTCCCGGGACCGGGGCTTCGTCAATAGCCACGTGACGAAAGTATCCGGTCTGCATGATCACGCGGATGTCCTCGCGAACCGTCCGGAGATTCAGGCGCTTCCCTGTCTGTGTCTTCAACCTTAACAGGATCACATCCGTTTCGATGCGCTGGTTTCCCTTCACCTCGATCTCCATGACGATGAGATCGGTGGCCTTCCCAGCAGCGGCACCCTGAAGGGAAAGTTGCACGACAAGGAAGAGGCCCACGAACGTCACAAGGAAGAGACGCGCCTTCCCGCCGTTCCTTTCCGCAAATCCCTGTCGCTTCACGCCTGGTTCACCTCTCCGGTTCTTTTCTGGTGTCTTCAATCCCTTGATCCTCTGGCTCTGTCGATGTTTCCATTTCCATGATTCTTCCGTCCACCATGTGGACCTGCCGGTCCATGCGCCGGGCAAAATTCGGGTTGTGCGTCACCGCCACGAGTGAGATGCCGTGGGTCTCGCGCAACTGGAGAAGAAGGTCCTCCACGGCTGCAGCGGTTCTCGTATCGAGATTTCCGGTGGGCTCATCGGCCAGGATGACCTTCGGATCCATGATCATGGCCCGGGCCACGGCCACCCGCTGCTGCTCACCGCCGGAGAGCTTTCCCGGCCGGTGGCTCAACCGTTCAGCCAGCCCCAGTTCCTCGAGCAGGGAGGCGGCCTTCTGTTCCGCCTCCTTCCTCGCCATCCCTCCGATCAGCGCCGGTAGTGCCGTGTTCTCCACCGCGGACAGCTCCGACAACAGGTAGTGAAACTGGAACACGAAGCCGATCTCCCTGTTGCGAAACAGGGCCAGCTCCCGGTCGGACTTGGAGAGGATGTCCTCTCCACGGTAGCATACACGTCCCCGGCTCGCCCGATCCAGGGCACCCAGGAGGTGGAGAAACGTGGTCTTGCCCACGCCCGAGGCCCCCAGGATCGCCAGGGCTTCCCGCCCCTTGATCTCCATCCGGATCCCCTTGAGCACGGGGATCTCCTTGTCCTCCAACCAGAAGCTCTTGTGCAGGTCCTCCACGAGGAAGAGCGTGTCTCCGGATCGACCTTCCTGTTCGGGCGTGTGAGGAGCTTCATTCATAACGCAATACCTCTGCGGGGTCGAGCCGGGCCGCCTGCCTTGCAGGATAGACCGTGGAAAGGATCGTCAGCGCCAGTGCGGAGACACCCACGAGCAGGAACTCCTCCAGGCGGATCTCCACGGGCAGGCTGGACAGGTAGTAAACATCCGGGTCGAGGCGGATCAGAGGATAGACCGCTGCAAGCCTGCAAAGCAAGTATCCGG
The DNA here is from genome assembly GCA_964609935.1 of uncultured Thermodesulfobacteriota bacterium. Lineage (GTDB taxonomy): Bacteria > Desulfobacterota > DSWW01 > DSWW01 > DSWW01 > CAYTRL01. The sequence continues at coordinate 3,392 of CAZSUQ010000257.1, forward strand.
CCGCCAACCCCAGACCGGTGCCCACCAGCCCGAGGATCGCCCCCTGGCAGAAAAAAATCCTGCCGATGGATGGACGGGTGGCGCCCATGGCCTTCAGGATGGCGATCTCCTGTCGCCGCTCGATCACGGACATGATCAGGGTGCTGATGATGTTGAAGGCACCCACCAGGATGATGAGGATCAGCACGAGAAACATGACAACCTTCTGGATCTTCAGCGCGGAGAAGAAGTTCGGGTTGATCTCCTTCCAGGTCTTGATCCAGAAAGGATACCCCAGGGCCTCCTGGAGCTCCCACTCGGCCTTCTCGGCCTCCCGCATGTCGTTCAGCCGGATTTCCAGGCCGGTGATCTGATCCTTCATGGCAAAGAAATCCTGGGCCTCCCCAAGGGGCACGAAGGCCAGGGAGGCGTCATACTCGTACATGCCCACCTCAAAGATTCCGGTCACCCGGTAGCCGCGCAGGTTCGCCTCCCTGTTCTCGAGGGTGGTCCCTGAAAGGGCCACGAGATCCACCGATTCACCACACTCCGCCTCCAGCGTTTCCGCCAGGACCTTGCCCACCCATATGGCAGGAAGCCCCTGGTCGCCGGGGTCCGTAGGCACCATGGTTCCACAGACCAGGGAGAGATCCCTGCCGGAGATCTCGGGCAGGATCTCCAGGGGCACACCACGAATCACGGTGCCGGAAACCCCCTCGCGGGACCTGAGCAGGGCCTGATGATAACTGAAAGGCATGGTGGTCACGACCTCGGGCAACTGTTCCACACGATCCCTCACCGCCTGCCAGTCCTCAATGGGGCCGTCGTACTTCAGAAGCAGCAGATGCGCGTTGACGCCGATGATCTTGTCGCGCAAAGCGCTCTGGAACCCGGACGCAAAGGAGAGCGCCACCACCAGGGCCATCACCCCCACAAGAATCCCGATGAGCGTAATCCATGCCATCACAGAGAGGAACCCGCTCTTCTGCCGGCTTTGCAGGTATTTCATGCTGAGTTGGAATTCGTAGGAAGCCATAGGTCAGGAATACCGCAATGTTTCGGCAGGAGGCACCTTGGAGGCCTTCCTTGCCGGGTAAAGGGTTGCCAGCAGGCTCAGCAACAGGGTAGCCGAAGAGACGGCGACCACGTCCTCAACACCCAACTGAACCGGAAGCGTGAGCTGGTAGAAAACGTCCTGCGGCAACGTGACCAGCGGGTAGCTCTCGAGCAACCGGCAAACGGCAATCCCTGCCGCAACACCCACGAGGGTACCGGTACACCCGATGATCATGCCCTGCAGCATGAACATGGATTGAATGCGCCCGCGGGTCGCGCCCAGGGCCTTGAGTACGGCCACCTCCTTTTTCTTCTCGATTACGGTCATGGCCAGGGAGCTCAGGATGCTCAAGACGGCCACCAGCACGATCAGCGTCAGCACGCTGAAGGCCGTGATCTTTTCCAGCCACATGGCAGACAGGAGCCGCCGGTTCTTCTGCATCCAGTCCTCCACGCGGTAGGTCTCGCCCACACGCTCCCGAATGGCCCCGGCGATCTTTCGCGCCTGGTACAGATCCGTGGTCCCCACCTCGATGCCGGTGATCCCTTCGCCGAGCTGGAGGAACTTCTGGGCCTCCTTCAGGGAGATGTAGGCAAAGCTGGCGTCGTATTCATAGAGCCCGGTCTGGAAGATCCCCCCGACACAGTAGGATTTCTGCATGGGAATCACACCGAAGGGCGTTTCCACGCCCACCGGGGAAACCAGGCGGATCACGTCTCCGAAAAAACAGCCGAGATGATTGGTCAATTCCCTGCCGAGCAGGATCGCCGGTTTTCCGTCACATTCAGGCGGCAGGTCCCCTTGAGGGTCGTGCAGCGCATGGAGCGCGCCCAGTTCCCCTTCCAGCAGCTGATCAGGAAGGCGGCTGATCATGGGCAGGGTCTCCGGATCCGTCCCGATCAGCGTTGCACCCACAGGGCGTCCGGCCGAAACGAGCAGGATCTGGGTTCGAACGTAAGGGCTCAATGCACGAATCGTGTGAAGGTCTGCCAGCTCCTTCCTCACCTCCTCCAGGCTGCCCCGGTCCAGATCGCTTCCGGTAAGGGTCACCGGGGCCATGTTGCCCAGGAGCTTCTGCTTCAAATCCTCTTCAAACCCATCCATGACCGCCAGGGTCACGATCATGGCCATCACACCCACGGCCACGCCCATGCCGGCCAGCAACGTGATCGCTGAGACGAACCGGTAACGTCGCTTCGATCGCAGGTAGCGGAAAGCCAGGTGCCTTTCGAATCCCACGTTTCCTCTCTCTGGACCTCAAGGGGCCGGATTACGAATCGGAATGAAGGAACGATGGACGGGTTCAGGGCTTCTTTGGATCGCCCTGTTCAGGCCTCATCTGGGGAAACGGGATCACGTCCCGGATCGAGGGGCTGTCCGTCATGATCATCACCAGACGATCGATGCCGATCCCTTCCCCGGCGGCGGGAGGCATGCCGTACTCCAGAGCTTCCAGAAAATCCTCATCCATCTGCTGCGCTGTCTCGTCCCCCTGTCTTCTCTTCTCCACCTGTTCGAGAAACCGCCTTTTTTGCTCCTCAGGGTCGTTGAGCTCGGAGAACCCGTTGGCAAGCTCGCGACCCGCCACAAAAAGCTCGAACCGATCCACAAAGCCCGGTTCTCCTTCGCTGGACCGGGCCAGAGGGGAGACCTCCAGAGGATAGTGCGTAATAAAGGTGGGCTGATGGAGCCTTTCCTCCACCGATTGCTCGAACAGCTCAAGAAGAAGCTCACCACGACACGCCTCTTTGGACGGCTCCACGCCGCACTTTCTGCAATGCTTGCGCAAGGATTCCGAATCCTCCAGGTCCTCGGGGGGGATGCCCACGACCTCCTGAAGGGATTGCTTCAGGGTCATCCGCTTCCACGGGCGGGTGAAATCCACCTCCTGCCCCTGGTAGGAAATACGCAGGGTGCCGAACAGCTCCTGCACGATCCCGCACAGGAGTTCCTCGGTGAGGGCCATGAAGTCTTCGTAGCGGGCATAGGCCTGGTAGAACTCGATCATGGTGAATTCCGGGTTGTGGCGTGTGGAGATGCCCTCGTTCCGGAAGTTCTTGTTGAGCTCATAAACCTTGTCCACCCCTCCCACAAGGAGTCTCTTCAGGTACAGTTCCGGTGCAATCCGGAGGTAGAGGCGCTGATCCAGGACATTGTGGTGGGTGGTAAAGGGCTTTGCAGCCGCACCGCCTGCAATGGGATGCATCATGGGGGTTTCCACCTCCAGGAAGCCCCTTTCATCGAAAAACCGTCTCATCTGTCGGATGATGCTTGATCTCGTACGAAAGACCGATTGCACCGAAGGGTTGGCAATCAGATCCAGATAGCGCTTGCGGTACCTCTGCTCCACGTCCTTCAGGCCATGATACTTCTCCGGCAGGGTTCGCAGAGCCTTGGTCAGGATCACACAATGATCCACCTTGAGGGTCAGTTCATTTGTCCGGGTTCGAAACATCGTCCCTTCCACCCCGAGGATGTCCCCGATATCCACCCGGTCCTTGAACTTCTTGTAGGCCTCCTCCCCGAGAACGCCCTTCTGGAAATAGAGCTGAATGCGTCCGTCATCGTCCTGGAGGTGTGTAAAACAGCTCTTCCCGAAATCCCTCATGGCCACGATCCGGCCGGCAAGGGCATGGCGCTCCTCAAGTTTTTCCAGCTCTTCGTTGGGAACCTCGCCGAATCG
>CAZSUQ010000258.1:0-7084 GCA_964609935.1 uncultured Thermodesulfobacteriota bacterium
ATAGTAATTGTACGGGATGTCGAGCTTGCTCTCCACAATGATATCTTCGTATGATTCTTTCATTTCCGTGTCCCCTGTTTCTCCTGATTTATTCCACAATCCGGAAATACTCTATGTCCGCAAAGTTGCCCTGCCGCTCCTCCTTGAAAACGGCCTCCACGATCATCCCGGACCGGAGCTTGTTTATGTCGGTTTCTTCGATAAAATGCAGGATCTTCGTTGCTGCTCCTTCCAGAATGATGAACCCGTACCCATAGGGGACAGGACGCGTCTCACCGGTCAGAGGATCCAGGAAGGGAAAGCTCACGACCGTGTAGCCTACCAGTGTGCCCCTGGGGCCGACCTCTACCCAGTCTGTCAGAGCCTCGAAGCACTCCGCGCAAACAGGCCTTGGAGGCACATAAGCCCTCTCGCATTTCCGACACCGGGTCGCGAGGATACGCTTGTTGTTTTTCAGTTCTACAAAGAAACGGCTCGCAGCCTCCCCGGCAGAGTACCGAAAAGGCAGCACAGCATGGTAGGATATCCGGCGCGGCTTTTGTTCGGTCATGGTTTGTTCCTTTCTCATTGGGGAAAGAACGCCTGTATCGGGTGGACAGATATATGATGCGCTGTTGTCACCTTGGGTCACTTACAGGCTGCTTTTCAGTATCATCACGTCCGACCACCAGTTTCCACCGAATCCCGTGGCCAGGGCTGTGTTCACGTTCTCCACCTGCCGCTCACCTGCCTGGCGTCGAATCTGAAGCGCAGCCTCTGCGACCCGCAACATCGCTGTGGCCCCGATGGGATTGGTACACAAAACCCCCCCGGACGGGTTCACCGGCAGCTCGCCTTCCATGGTGGTCACCCCCTTGTCGACGAGATCCCTGATTTTGCCCCGCTCGGTAAGCCACAGGGCATCGAGAAAGGAAAGCTCTGCCCAGGATACGGGTTCGTATAGCTCAATGAGGTCCAGCTCTTTCAACGGATCGGTGATGCCGGCTTTTTTGTAGGCCGCCTGGGAAGCGTCCCGCAGGGTACGTAGATCCAAAAACATGGGCACATCTCCAAGGAGAGGAAACTCGCGCCTTGTTTCTGCCGCAGCTACCCAGGCCGGCCGGCCGGTCATTTTTTGAGCCCTTCCCTCGCACGCGAAGATCTGGGCACATGCCCCCTCCGATGCAGGGCACAAGTCCAGCATCCGGATCGGATACGCGAGCAGTCGGGAGTTGAGAACATCCTCAACCGTGATGTCGAGCTTCAAGTGAGAGTAGGGATTGCGGCGTCCGTTTTGCCGGTTCTTCACAGCCACCTTGGCTGCATGCTCTTCTGTAACCCCGAATTCCTGCATGAACTGGATGGCGGCAGCCCCGAATATACCGAACGCACCGGCATGAGAGGCCCTTTCCCAGATGGGGTCTGACGAGGAAATAAGTCCCGCGGTGGTATCCCCCTCGGACTGCTTCTGCCAGCCGATGCACATGACCGTATCAAAGAGGCCGGACGCAACGAAATAGTAGGACGCTATAGAAAGAGAGGTGCCGGTGGTGCCCCCTGTGGTGATCTTCATCCCGCTACGTCCCAGGGCCCCGGAGGCGTCCGCAGTCCACATGTCGGAAAGGTTGATGCCTTCAAAATGTTCCATGTTCCCGATCAACACGGCCTCTATCTGATCGATTGCCACCTCCGCGTTTTCCAGGCACCGCAATACGGCCTCATGGATCATTTCCACGATGTTCACATCTTCGCGCTTGGCCCTGTGATGCGTTTGTCCCACGCCTACAATCGCAACATTTCTGCCCATCTTGCTTTTCCCCCTGTCTACTGATTGGTCAGCACCAGAACACAGTGACTTTGCCCGCATGGACCTGTAGTGCCGTGGGCCAGAGCAACGCGAGGAGCGCCATCCATCTGGTGTTCCCCCGCCGTTCCGGTCAGCTGCGCATAAGCTTCTACTGTGCGGACAAGTCCTGCCACGGTGTAGGGATTTCCTCCCAAAACGCCCCCAGAGGGATTTACAGGGAGGCTTCCGGCAAGGGAAGAAGCCCCGCTCTCGACCCACCGGCCTCCCTCACCCCGGCCGCAAAATCCCAGCCCCTCGGACCAGAGCAGATCCTGATAAGAATAATACCCAGTCACCTCGGCCACATCGATCTCTTTGGCAGGATCGGCTATGCCGGCCATGGCGTAAGCCTTCTTGGCTGCCTTGATCAGCGAGACCGGCTCGGCCAAATCTCGATCTCCCAGGTAGTAGGCATCCATGAAGGTGGCGATTCCCTTTATCCAGACCGGCTGTTTCTTCAGCCGCGTGGCCTGCTCCTCGGCAGCCAGCACAAGAGCACAGGCCCCGTCCGAGACGGGCATGGCATCCAGGCTCCGGATCGGATCCGCCAGCATGGCACTGCCCAGCACGTCCTGCACGGTCAGATTCCGGCCCTGCGTAACGTGGGCATTCTTCAAGGCGTTTGCATGATTCTTGACTGCGACCATGGCACATTGCTCCGTAGTAATTCCATACTTCTCCATGTAGGCGCGGGCCTGAAAAGCATGTGAACTGTGGGTATCCAGACCCAGGTGCCGCTGGTACATGGGATCAAACACCGCATTGTAGATAGGGTTCACAAGTCCCTGGGACATCTTGCAGTGAGATACCACCAAGCAGTTGTCATAGGCGCCGGACATGATCCGTGCCAGGGCGTAAAGCACCGCCACAGTCCCGTCCATGGCCACCTTGCTCTCCGGCTTCATGAAAGATGCGCAGGCATCGGAGACGGCAAGATTGGATATGGTCCGGCCGTCCCAGAAATCCTGAGACGCGGTAACCGACTGATGCAGCTCTTTTGCCGTGATGCCTGCATCCTCAAGGGCTCGCCTTGAGACATCGAACACAAGATCCGGGAAGCCTGCGCTGGGCTTCGAGCTCTCGAATTTGGTCTGTGCAGATCCCACAATGGCGACCTTCCTCATCATCTGAGCACCTCCCGAGTGGATCACGGTTAGCAATAATTCTGCACAACTACAATGGACATAAATTCTCTGCAAGGGGTATCGCTCGTCATTTTCCGGAAAGCTCCTTTGCGGCAGGAGGTCAAAGGAACAGGGCGATCCGCTACAACCGAATGAACCGGCGCGAGGTTCCCCCAAAACGTGCAGGTGCTCATGGGATCAAGAAGCCCGGTAGAGTCGCAAGATCTCCCGGGCTTCTTCCGGTGAGGCGATATCCCTGCCCACGCCCACGGCCAGCTGAACCGTTTTTTCTACGAGTTCACCATTGTTCCTGGCCAGCTCACCCCTGGAAACATAGATGTTGTCTTCCATGCCGGTGCGGATGTTGGCAGCCCCGAGAATCGCGGCCAGGGTAATGATCGGAAATTGGTCCCTGCCTGCCGCGCACGCGGAGAAAGTAGATTCCGGATCGACCGAACGTGCAGCCTCCACGAGGTGAACGAGGTTCTTCGGCGTTGCCGGGATGACCTGTCCCGGCAAACCCATCACAAACTGGAAGTGCAGGGGCTTCTCAAGGACCCTGATTTCGAGCAGCAGCCGGGCGCTGTTTATCATGGCCACATCGTAGATTTCCAGCTCCGGCTTCACGTTGTTTTCCTTCATGACCTTACCGAAATAGGACATGGACTGAAATGAATTCATAAAGGGATAATCGAGGATCCATTTCCGCGCGGCAGGATTGTAGAGTCCGTAAGTCAGACTGCCCATGTTGAAGGAAGCCATATCAGGCTTGACGCGGGGTACAATCGCGATACGCTCCTCGTCGGTCATCCCCACGCCACCGCCGGTGGTGGTGTTGATGATGGCCTTTGGGCAGGACGCTCTAACCTTTTCCACCACCTCTTCAAAGATATCCAGATCCGCGGTCGGAGCACCGGTCTTGGGATCCCGGGCATGCAGATGCAAAACCGAGGCGCCTGCTTCGCAGGCCAAGCGGGAATCTTCAGCTATCTCATCCGGTGTTACGGGCAGGTAGGGGCTCTGCCCTTTTCCCTCTCCCCTTTGGGAGAGGCTGCCGGTGCCGGCACAGGTAATCACAAGTTTTTCCATGGTTCTTATCCCTTCAATCATACTGTTTCAACAACTCACGGGCGATGATCATCCTCTGGATTTCACTGGTCCCCCCGCCCACGGTTGCCGCGATGCTATCCCGGACATCTCTCTCGATGGGATATTCCTTCATGTAACCATAACCACCGTGGATCTGAAACGCGTCCAGCGCGTCTAACCTGTTGATTTCGCTGAAGAAAAGCTTGGCAAGAGAGGCCTCCACGGTGGCCGGTTTTCCCTGGGTCTTCAGCCATGCAACCTTGTAAACCATGTTCTTGCACAGCTCCAGATGCATCTTCATGTCGGCCAGTTTGTGTTGAATCTCCTGGAAGCCGGCAATGGGTTGGCCGAACTGTACCCGGTTCTTGGCATACCGGACCGCCTCTTCCAGTCGAGCTTCCGCCGTGCCTACCAGGCCGGGAATCATGGTGGCTCGCTCCCAGGCCAGGGTCCCCATGGCAATGCGGAATCCCTCCCCGACCTTACCGAGAATGTTTTCCTCAGGCACCTCACAGTCCTCGAAGATTAGCTCTCCGGTGGGGGAGGCCCGCGTCCCCATCTTCTCCAGCTTTCTGCCTGCCTGAAACCCCTTGAAGGTGCTTTCAACGAGGAACGCGGTGATTCCCTTGTAGCCAAGGGACTTGTCCACCGTTGCCAGAACCATGAAAAGCTGTCCGACAGGACCGTTTGTTATGAAGGTCTTGGTCCCGTTCAGGATCCAGCGGTCCCCCTTCTTTTCCGCCCGGGTGGATATGGCGGACACGTCACTCCCCGCACCGGGCTCTGTCTGTCCATAGCCGCCGATCCATTCCCCTGAGGCCAATTTGGGTAAGTATCTCTTCTTTTGCTCTTCCGTGCCGGCTTCCACAATGGGGATTTCACAGATCACCATGTGAGCGCCCAGGGATACGAGAAACCCGTGGTCTCGGCACCCGTGCCCCAGCCCCTCCATTGTGATGCAGATTGTAAGCGGATCCAGATCCAGACCCCCATACTCTTTAGGAACCACCATGCCCTGAAATCCGAACTCCGCTGCCTTTTTCCATGCGTTAATGTCCAGCTCCTCTTTTTTGTCCATCTCGGCGGAATTCGGCGCCACCACATCCCTACCGAATTTATAGGCCTGCTCCCGCATCGCAAGCTGTTCTTCTGTCCAGGAAAAATCCATATCGTCATACCCCCGGTTGTATGCTTGCATAAGTACACTACGCCTGATTGTAGTTGGGCCTTGGCTTCTCCAAAGAGTCGAAAATCCCCTCTTTGGCCTCCGCGTCCTCAACGTCGCCGGAATTTCACAAGACCTTTCTTTCAGACAGAGAGAGTATCTAGAAAAAGAGCCTTTATCAGGCCGATCGTGATCCGGGCAAGATTCTCATGACGGCGGCGCACGGACACTTGGTGTTCTCGATCCCAAGAATCCTTTATCTGTCAGCGAGCACCACGTCCGCGCACCGCATCCCAAGCACGATTACATTGTCTACCCCTAGGCATCCTACCGCTGGTCTGACCGTGCTTCCTGTAAAGTACAATCCTTCAATACTTGGAGCTCTGAACTCAGGCATATCCTTCCAGTAGTGAGTAAAGATATGTGTGTCCCATGATGGAACCTGATAGCGAATGTTCCGAAACTCAAGAACCTCCTCCAGCGGCGGGTACCCCATCTCTTTGAAATAGTCCCTCAACAGTTGATGACCATACTCGACCTTTTGGGGCCAGGTATTCGGATCTTTGACCTCATCCACACTCAGATGGGCCGTAACATAGACCAATTGTCGGTCCGGTGGGCAGAAAGTGGGAACATGGTTGGATAGGGCCGATGTCGATCCCACATCCACGACATAGGTCTTGGTTTCAGGCTCTTCATCAAGGAAGTAGACCCAGGTATTGTGTTCGACGACCCGCTCGCGGAGACCATACCAATTGTAGGCAAAGGCACCCGCATAAGGCTGAATCTCTTTGCTTACTTTGACCCAGTCGGCAGGGAAATCCTTCTCCTTGATCAAGCCCCACTGTAAGGCGTGAAAGATTGGAACGTTGACGATTGTCCTTGGCGCCCGGTAAACGATCCAGTTATCGTCAAGCATGTCACGGGCTATGACACCCGTAACTCTCCCGTTGTCAATCGAGAGCGTCTTCACTTCTGTCCCGGTTTTGACCTCACCACCATTCTGTCTAATGGCGGTTGCGAAGCCATCGAGCAGGGACTGATCAAGAGTGAAAATAGGTATTTCATCGTAGAAAAAAGGAAGCAGCGCCGAGGCATAGGTATCCATGGACAGCATCTCAGGGTCTGGAATGGCACGGTCGGTTTGCCAATTGCGAAGCTCGTTCAGAATCTTTTTCATCCTTGGACTGAGCCCCAGGTCATCGAGCCACTGGGTGAAGCTCTTCCCCTGATAGCTCTTGGGATCCCGGGTGGACTCATAGGCCGATCCCATGGCCGTCACATCCTCTTGCGTCAGGCCTAAGCCCTCCATATAGGTAGCCAATTTGTCTTCAGGGCTTCCGGTCAGCTCGAAAACCTTAGCCTTCTGGATGTTGTAGAAACCGAGGCTTCCTGTCAGATAGAGAGGACCCGCTACACCGCAACGTTCCATAGCTTTGTCCATGTTGACCCTTCGAAAACCGTGCATGCCTATTGGGATCGTGTAATCTCCTTGGCGTACATGCCGCATCCTTCCACCCACCGTGTCCATCTTTTCCAGAAGGAGCACCCTCAAGCCCTCCTTTGATAAGGCCGCGCCTGCAATCAAGCCGCTGAGTCCTGCCCCGACTACAATCACATCATAGGTTTGAGTCTTCACAGTCATGTCCCACTCCTTTCTGAGTTGGGTTTGCAGTGAAATATGAAGGACTGAACACGTAAAGTTAATCCCGGTACGAATACCGGACTGGAAAACACCTTTCTTGAAAACAAGTCGTATTTTTGGCAGTGAGGACCAATGCTCTAAAAGACACAGAGAAAACATCGACACATCCTATTTGTCGGGCACAGGCAAACGGGCTATCGACTGGCCGAAGATAGAGGCAAGGTAGAGCATCCCTC
>CAZSUQ010000259.1:0-7083 GCA_964609935.1 uncultured Thermodesulfobacteriota bacterium
CTATATCCTTGACACCCGCGGCGTGGTCAGAAAGAAGATCATCGGGCCCGGAGACTGGAGATCCGAGGGATGGGCACAATTTTTGCAGAATCTCTTTGAGCAGAAAGGAGACGCTTCCGTGGGCGTGTTTCTCCCGAAGGCGACGAATGTTTTCTCTTATGATTTCCAGGCTTTTCTCCGAAAAGAGGGGAAAAGACTGTTTCCCGGATGAACCGAGCCGGTCTCTTCAATGCAATACATTCATGAAAAGGGTGTACAAAGATGAAACCAGGAAGGTTCAAATCGTTTTCCATACCCTGGAGCGTAGCCGTACTGAGCTTCATCGTTTTTGTTTTCCCGCTCCTGCCTCCCGCATCGGCGGAAGAGGGCGAAAACTACGAGATGTACTATTACATCGTCAGGGAGGGGGACACCCTGTGGGACCTCAGTGAGCAGTTTTACAACGATGAGTGGAAATGGCCCCTTGTGTGGGGAAACAATGACTACATCGCCAGTCCACACTGGATCTACCCCGGCGATCCCATCTATCTGGCCTATGCCCCGGTGAGCAAGCCGGAAGCTCCAGCAGCCCTGGGAGTGGAAAAGCCCAAGATTTCCATGTTGACGACGCTGCGTGTCCCCCGGGATATCGCGGATACGGCCCTCTTGAGCGAGGATGGGGTCCGGGGTGCCGGCTGGGTCCTTGCCTCCCCGGACGAGAGGGTGTTGATGGCCAAGGGAGATGAACTCTATCTTGAGGTGCCTCAGCGACCAAAAGAGTCGGATTCATCCGTCTACCAGGTTCTACGCGGTGTCCGTAAGATCCGACACCCCCATACAGGGAAAAAGATGGGAACCCTCTATCGCATGATGGGGTCTGTGGAGACCTTGAGCCAGATGGACGGGCAGACCGCAAGAGCAAAGGTTCTCAGTTCACAGGGGACCATCCAGGCCGGTGACCTTCTGTACGCAGGAACCGAGCCGCAGAAAGCGGTTTATTCGAAACTGGCGAAGAGGGAGATGGATGGAAACATCGTTGCAGGTCTGCGAACCTCGGAAAGAATTTCCCAGCATGACGTGTGCTTCATCGACCGGGGGATTCTCGACGGCGTGGAGGTTGGAGATACGTTCTGGGTGCTGGAAATGGGCCGGAAGGTGAAGACGTACGGTGAGGGAGGAAAGATCCGGCTTCCGGAAACGAAGATCGCCCTGCTCGTTGTCATCCATGCAGAGAAGACCGCTTCCACCGCGCTGGTCACGGAAAGCCGGAAGGCGTTCACCGTGGGCGCGCCTGTCAAGTCCTGGACAGAATAATCCTTGGATCCACGCATTTCCCGCATCAACCTCGCTGCCCTGGCCTCTGCCAGGGACGCCTTTCCCACCAGGAACCTCTTTCAGGCTTTTGGCACACCTGAAGGGATTCTGAGGGCCTCCCGCCGCGAACTGGAGGCCGTGGAGGGAATGCGCCCGTCCATTGTTCAGGGCCTGCTCGCCGTGCAGGATCCTCCATGCGGAGAGGATCATCTGGCACGCATGGAAAAAGAGGGAATCCGGATCCTGTCTTATGAGGAGGCTGAATATCCTGACAACCTCCGGAGAATGCCCGATCCCCCGCCCGTGCTGTTCATGAAGGGGAGCCTCCTGCCCCGGGACGAGTGGGCGGTTGCCGTGATCGGTTCCAGGAACGCCAGTGCATACGGTGCTTCCCTGTGCGAACGGTTTGTGAGGGAACTGGTGTTCAACGGGCTCTGTATCGTGAGTGGAATGGCCAGAGGGATCGACGCCGTGGCCCACTGGAGTTCGGTGGAGACCGGAGGAAGGACGCTGGGTGTGTTGGGTACAGGGCCTGAGATCGTCTATCCCAAGGCCAACAAGGCCCTGTTCGCAAGGGTCCCTGAACATGGGGCTCTCCTGAGTGAATTCCTGCCGGGGACCCTGCCGCGACCCGAGAATTTCCCAAGGAGAAACCGCATCATCAGCGGCCTTGCACGGGGGGTTCTCGTTGTGGAGGCGTCCGTTCGGAGCGGGACCATGATCACGGTTCGCATGGCCCTGGAACAGGGCAGGGAGGTGTTTGCGGTTCCGGGGGACGTTCGCTCGTCGCTCAGCAGGGGAACCCACCGGCTGATCAAGCAGGGGGCAAAACTGGTGGAGGATGTTGAGGACATCCTGCAGGAGATTTCATCGGGGCACCAGAGGAGCGATGCCCTCCTTGAAGGTGTCCGGCAAAAGCCCTTCCGTGAGGAGGGCCTCTTCATGGACTCGAAGGCCTCAGGTCCCTTGCAGGACAGAGCAGGTGCGGAAAGGGATGGGGATAACCAGGAGGCCTTGAGCAGGGAGGCGGGAACGCTCTTGTCCCTTCTGAACGATGAGGGGCTTTCCCCTGATGTTCTCATGAATCGTACAGGATGGACCCTGGACAGGATCATGTCCCTGTTGACCGCGCTCGAACTTCTCGGAAAAGTAAAGCGATTGCCTGGGAACCGGATTGCCCGAAGGGCGTGATCCATCTTCCCGGATCATCATGGGCCCTGGCTGCGCGCTCAGGGTTTCCCATCAAAACATGCCTTCTCCAGGCCCCTCCATCTCTTTCCCAATGAGCCGGAACGTGTAGAATGGAGGACGTAACCCGCAGCCTACGGGAAGTGGAGATGCCAGAAAGAGAAGTCACCATTATCGGGGGAGGGCTTGCCGGCTCGGAGGCGGCGTGGCAGGCGAGACGCGAAGGGGTTCCGGTGACCCTGGTGGAGATGAAGCCCGAGAGGTATTCCCCGGCCCACAGATCCCCCCACCTTGCTGAACTGGTCTGTTCCAACTCCCTTCGCTCACGATCCCTGGAGAATGCCGGCGGATTGTTGAAGGAAGAGATGCACAGACTCGGTTCCCTGATCCACCGGGTCGCCATGGAGACGGCCGTGCCCGCCGGATCCGCTCTTGCCGTGGACCGGGATCGATTCTCCGAACGTGTGACCCGGCTCCTGGAAGAGGCCGGTGTCCGGATCCTGCGCCAAGAAGCCACAGAGATTCCCGCACAGGATCGTCCCTTGATCATCGCCACAGGTCCCCTTCCATCCGAGGCCATCGCAGATGCGATCGAGGGATTGACGGGGTCCGCCTCGCTCTCCTTCTACGACGCCGTTGCCCCGATTGTGGACGGATCCACGATCGACTATGAGAAATCCTTCTGGGCATCCCGATACGGGAAGGGCGGTGAGGACTACCTGAACTGTCCCATGGACCGGGAAACCTACGATCGTTTCGTAGAGGCCGTTCTCAACGCGGAAAAGGTTGCCCTGCGGAATTTTGAAGACATCCCCCCTTTTGAGGGGTGTATGCCCATTGAGGACCTGGCTGCCAGGGGAAGGGAAACCCTTGCCTATGGCCCCATGAAACCGGTAGGGCTTCAGGACCCCAGGAGCGCTCGAACCCCTCATGCCGTTGTACAGTTGCGACAGGACAATGCAGCCGCCTCACTATTCAACATGGTGGGATTTCAAACAAAGATGAGGCAACCGGAGCAGAAGAGGGTCTTTCGCATGATCCCCGGGCTCGAGTCTGTGGAATTCTTCCGGTACGGCAGCCTGCACAAGAACGCGTTTGTCAACGCACCCCGCTGCCTGCTCGACACGCTGCAGTTGAAGGGGGTTCCCGACATCTTTCTCGCCGGGCAGATGACCGGCGTGGAAGGCTACATCGAATCCGCTGCATCGGGACTGGTGGCAGGAAGGAACGCTGCCAGGCGGGCAAAGGGGTTGGAAGCGGAAACCCTCCCCCGGTCCGGCGCCCTGGGGGCTCTTCTTTATTATATTGCTCATGCGGATCCGGACACATTCCAGCCCATGCATGTGAATTTCGGTATTTTCCCCCCTCTGCCGGAAGGGGCAGCGAAATCACGAAAGCTTCGAAGACAGGCCATTGCAGCGCGAGCCCTGAAGGAACTGGATGACTGGATAAAGCAGGGGCGGAAAATGGGCTAGTCTAGTCCCGGGGTTGGGGTCCCTTCTCTTCGGAGGATTGAGAACGCTCGTGCAGATAAAGCTGGAGAAAAAGGGCCAGTACACCCAAGGGGATGGCCAGAAGGAACCAGTGGAGGGCAGACCCGCCATGTTTTCGTGCCAGCACGACACAGAGGATGCCCGAGACCAGGTTACAGAAGACAAGGGTGGTCCAGAACATGGGTGCAGGAACCTCCTCCTTGGTCCGTCGATGTGGAGAGGTCAAGCCTCGTGGAGTTTCGCTTGTGAGGAACGTGGTGAAATGGTATATCCCCGATGGACATGGTAACGATTATCACAAGCGCGGAAAGGGATCAAGGGAAACAGGCCTTGGTACACGCGAGCAGCCTTGAAAAGATTCATCTGTCCCACGGGCGGGTCGTGGGCAAGAAAAGGGGGAACGTCCATGGAAGCATTCAAGTGGAGTGAAACCGTCTTCAAGATCGGCGAAGAGAAGGTGACACAGTTGGTGAATCAGGTGCTGTCCCGGCATTATGGGGGCTGTGCAAAGGATCAGGCCCTGATCCAGGAGATCGTGGAGGATCTGGCACTCCCGATCCGGCAGGAGGTGGAAGACCTGAAGCAGCAGATGGAGGCCCTGAACCAAAAGGTTGCGAACCTTGCGGGCCAACTCGAGGACCTTCTGAAAAGTTCTCCGGCCGCCTCCGGCGCGTCAAAGCGGAAGAAAACCGCCATGAAAACGCAGCCCAAGGCAACGAAGGGGAGCTGACTCCGGGTTAAAAGGCGACAGAGTGAAACGTTTTAGTCTTCCGGGGTGTTCCGAAAAAGGTGGTCGTTGATCTTCTGGAGGCCATCCAGGTCAAAGACATCCTCGTCGAACACCGGGATGGTCCTGACCGGAATCTTTGCGGGGAACCTTCCCACAAAATCCTTCAAGATGGCCTCATCCCTTTCGAACAGACGTTGATAATGAAGGAAATTGTCCGTTAGCTCCCGGGCCATGGACAGGGGCAGGCTGCGCTCTTTTTCGAGAAAGTGCACCATGGACTCAACAGCGCCCCCTTCCATTTCTTGTACGGATGCAACCGGACCGGACCCAGAGGATTGCTGGAAAGGGCTTGGGTTGACCCGGTTTACGATGATGCCTCCAAAAGGAAGCCCGGCTTCCTGGAGCCGGTCGTAGAAGAAGGTGACTTCCTCCAGGGATGTGCGCTGGGTTCCCGTGATCAGGAGAAAAGAGGTGGCCTCCCCCCTGAGCACGTGCATCACCTCCTCCGCCCTGCTTCGAAAGATATCGAATGAATCCGCCAGGCCGGTGACGAATTCCGAAACATCCCGCAGAAACTCGGCACCCGTGAGCCGCTCCACCAGCTTCAGCATCGTGCTCGTGGTTCGGTTGAGAAGGCTGAGACCCATCCTGCCCATGGTCAGGTAGGGCTTCAGGAACCACTGGCTGATGCTTCGATCGAAGAAGGCGCGGACGCGGTTCGGTGCCTCGAGGAAATCAAGGGCATGGCGGGTCGGGGGTGTGTCCAGAACGATCAGGTCGTAGCGGCCGCGTAAATAGATCTGGTAGAGCTTCTCCATGGCCAGGTACTCGTGCGAGCCGGCCATGGCAGAGGAGAGGTTCTTGTAGAAGCGGTTGTTCAGGATGTTGTGCTTGACCTCTTCATTGGGTACATAGCGTTTGATCAGCTCGTCAAACGTGTGCTTCGTGTCCAGCATCATTGCGTAGAGGGTCCCCAGGGGTTCCCTCCCGCACTGAATGAGCTTTTCCCTCGGAACGAGTGTCTCGGTGTTCCCCAGCGCTTCCATCCCCAGGGAATTGGCCAGGCGCTTTGCAGGGTCGATGGTGAGCGTAAGGACGGTCTTGCCCTGCATGGCGGCCTGCACGCCCAGCGCGGCCGATACCGTTGTCTTGCCGATACCGCCGCTTCCACAACAGACCAGGATCCTCTTGTTTTTGAGCAAATCGCCGATATCGAAGCCTGCCACGGATTCCCCCGGGTATTCAGGGACAGGAAACCTGTCCATTCGTCGTGCCCTATGCTTGTTTCATGGATTCGGCATTGAAGCCGAAAGCTCCTTCGAGATGCTGAATCATCTCTAATGAATTCGAGGTCGTTTGGACAAAGGGGAGGGTAACCATCGGTCGTGGGATGCCCTCTGTCAATCTCTTTTTCTGAAGTTCCTGGGCCTCCCGGCGCTTCCTCCAGGAGGCGGCACAGTGGAGAATCACGCGTTCCCTGGCGAGGAGAGAGGCATCCTCATCAGGGGCCTCCTGGCCCCCTTTTCGAACCCCTTCCTCCCATGCGGCGAACGTCTCGTACGACGATCCCTGGAAAAAGGCCGGGTAAACCTGATTGACAAAGACACATCCCACCGGCATCCCCATCTTCCCGGAGATCGTGTCATAGAGTTCAATGGCCTCGTTCACCGGCATCTCCGCCAGCGTTGTCACAATATTGAAGGAGGTCTTGCGTGGATCCTGGATGAGGTCCACGACCTTTTTCGCTTCCTTCTTGACGAACCCCTTCCTCACGGTGCCCGCCGCGGTCATGGGCATCTGGAGGTAAGAGACGGTGTGACCCGTTGCCGGGGTGTCCACGATGATCAGATCATAAAGGGGGTGGTCGTTTTCCGGGGATCTCTTTCGTTCCAGGTCCCAGATCTTCCCCACGACCATCAACTCCTTCAGCCCCGGGGCAATGTTCACGAAATACTGGTAAAGGGGGCTTCGGAAGACCCTCCGAAGAAACCGTTTGCTCTTCACAACCATTTGAAGATACTCTTCCAGGCTGGATTGTCCGTCCACGTGGAGACTGGAGAGGTTGTTGGCAAGGGAAATCTCCTGATAGCCTCTGCCGGCGGGCTTGCCGAAGATACCCGGTATGGTTTCCATGGTATCCAGTTCCAGCAGGAGCGTGCGACGGCCACGCCGTGCAGCCATCAGTCCCAGGGTGGCCGCAACGATACTCTTTCCCACGCCCCCCTTTCCGGAAAGGAACAGGATCCTCTTGTCGAGGAGTTCCCTGTACAACATCTCTTCTGATTCGTTGTTTATTTCCATGGGATCCTGGTTGATGGGAAGCCTTGGGGGGGCGGGGTTGATCATCCGCTGGTTTGTGCCAGCTTCTTTTCAAGGCGG
>CAZSUQ010000260.1:0-7076 GCA_964609935.1 uncultured Thermodesulfobacteriota bacterium
GAAACCTACAGGGATCTGCTTCAGGAATTTTTGGACGAGCTCAAGAGCGTTGAAGGAAACGGGGAATACAAGGCTCGACTCATGATCCTCGGCAGTGAACTGGACGATCCGGAATACGTACGGGTGATCGAAGACCAGGGCGGGCTCGTGGTCACCGATTCCATCTGTTTCGGCACGAGGAACATGTGGGTGTCTGTCGACGAATCCGAGACCGACCCGGCAAGGGCCCTTGCACGGTTCCACATCCAACAACGCCCTTCTTGTCCCCGAATGTATGGAAACCAGCCGGAACGAATCTCCTTTACCCGGCAGATGGCCGAGGAGTTCAACGTGGACGGAATCATCGGAGAACGTCTCCAGTTCTGCGACAACTGGCTCGTGGAGCATTACATGACGAAAAGTGATCTCAAGGAACACGGAGGCGTTCCTTTCCTGCAACTCGACCGTGAATACATGTTGAGCGGAAAAGGGCAGCTTCGGACAAGGATACAGGCATTTCTTGAAACGATTGAATCCTAGCGGAGGCCGGGAATGGCGCTGACAAAAGAGATCAAAGAGAATTCCATCAAGCGGTACAAGGAAGAAAGGGACTGGTTCAAGCTCAACCTGGAAGGGGCCGAGTTGCTCGGCACGGAGGAGGGAGAGCTTTCCGCCAGGCTGTTGAGGATCCTGCTGGAATCAAAAGAGCGGGTGGTGGGTTGCGTGGAGAACGACAAGCCCTTTATCGGAGGGTATTTCTGCAATGCACCAGAAATCTTCACGTCCATGGAGCTTCCCTGGTTCATGGTGATGGAAACGCCCTTTCTTGCCGCCTCGGCTCCCTACATCCTCGATGACGTGGAAGGGGCTGAAGAGATGGGGCTCGGGGGCGATCTCTGCACCGCCATACGGCTGCCGATTTATTACATCGAAAAGAACATGATGCCCATCCCCACCTGCTGTCTCGGGCTGATCTATCCGTGTGACGGCGCGCCCATGCTGCACCAGGTTCTCATGCACAACAGCAACTGGAAGGACGTGCCCCTTTACAGCTGTGATCCGCCCTATACATCGGACGAGCGGGCCATCGACTACTTTGCCGACGAGCTTCGGGAAATGACCCGGTTCATCGAAAAGAACACCGGCGCCAAGCTCGAGATGGACAAGCTGGTGGAGGTCTGTGAACGATCCAACCAGGTCTATACCATCTGGCAGGAATACATGGAGTACAGGAAACACAAGCCCTGTCCGCACGGATGGGAAATGGGCGGTGCACAGTGCTTTGCCATCAGCCAGTGCTTCGACGTGGGGAGCCCCATGAGCGTGTCCTGGTTCGAACAGCTCATCAAGGTGGCCGAGGACCGCGTGAAGAACGGGCTCGGCGCACAGACCAAGGAAGGGTGGAAGGAAAAGGTCCGCATGTTCTGGTTCGACATCATGCCCTATGGCTGGATCTACGAGTTCATGCCGTGGCTGGAGGAAGAACTGGGTGCGGTCATCGTGAACGACATGTTCGGGAATTTCCCCTACTCCCTGATCGACACATCCAGTGAAAAGACCATTTACCACGGCCTCGCCAAGCGCAACCTCGTGGACGCCCCCATGATCCGGCAGGCGCGCGGAACAGCGGAAAACTTCTCCATCGACATCAAGCGGATCGTCAAGGATTTCCAGGTGGACGTGGTGGTCTGGCCCGGACACATGGGACACAAGGACGGCGCCGCCACGGTGGGCATCATGCGGGAAACCTGCCGTGAACTCGACGTGCCGTTCCTGCACATCGGGCTGGACCTCTTCGACAAGCGCTACACCTCCATCGACGAGGTAAAGGACAAGGTGGTTACCTTCCTGCAGGGACACGGATTCATTTGATCATGGCCGTATTTGATCTCTACATCCAGGAGGTGGCCGCCTACCTCGAAAGGCTTCGGAAGAAGGTCCCGGAGGAGAAGGTTTTTTTTTGCTCCGAACCCCCTGAGACGCTGAAACAAAACCTGCCCGTCCAGGTTGGGCCCGGTTCCAACCCCGGTATCATCCTGAGGGGTGATACCTTCGTGGAGCTGGGGAATCCACTCGCCGGTTCGGGTGCCTTTGTGTTGTGGACCAGAGACCCTTCCCTGATCGAGGACGGAAAGGTCACCCTCCTCGGGCCCGACATCCCGGAATCATCCGGGGCGAGTCTTCCTTTCGGCCAGGTCCTCATCGTGGGCGGAAAGGACCTCTCGGAAAAAGATCACGAAAATCTGCTTGAAGCCCAGTATGTGGCAGACCAGATCGAGGGTTACATGCTCAAGAGCGCACCCGACCGTATATGGAGCCGGGTGAGCAAACAGGTGGCGGAAAAGGGATTTGATTTCGAGACCCTCGGCAAGGCCCTCATGTCCCTCTACAAGGAAAGAAAACCGAGAATCGAGGGTATGGAGATCGTTTTCGTAACCTCGAGCAAGGAGGACGTGGAGGAACTGAACAAGATTGCCGGGCAGGTCCACAAGATCAGCCAGGAGATCATGAAAGAGAGCTGGAAGATTCGGGGCTACGATATCGATTGCGACATGGACTGCAACTCCTGCGGCGACAAGCCGGTGTGCGACGATATCCGGGATGTGGTGTCCACCAGGAAGAAGAAGGAACAGGAAGCCGGTTCCGGCCACGTATGATCATTCAAGAAAACAGGCGCTCGAGCGGGCCGAGACGTTCCATGTTCAAAGCGACAGAAGCCCTACCGAACCGGTCGCTTTTACCCTTCCCCTCTCTTGATTCTCGTTGCGTTGCCATAACACACGAATTTCACTGGAAAATTCCGTTCGGAAAAGAGCCTTTATAAAAAAGGTTGATAACTTTGACAATTGCCGAACGGTTGAGTTATCCTGACTGTTACGATTCACAGGGGACTTTTCTAGCCATCTCTGGGCGATCCGAAACGATTGCTGACGGGAAGAATCAAGACGATTTTGGGTTCAAGGAAAGGAAGGCATCATGAAAATAGAGCGACGGGAAAGAAAACACTCTCGTTTGAGGTTAGCCCTGAAAAAGACGGTGGGCCTTCTCGGGATTCTCCTTCTCTTTTCGGCTCCTGTTGGTTGTCTTGATCTTTCAAAATACAAATTCGTCATAACCAACTATGATCCTGACCAGGCCTACAACGGCTACACGTTCTTTCAGACGAACTATAACTATGGAGGCGTCTTCGCCGTGGATATGGACGGGCAGGTCCTGTGGCATCGCCAGGCCGCCACGGGACTTGGGGGTGCAATGCTGGGTCTTACGGTAGGGGATGACGGGAACGCTGCGGCGAATATCAAAGGCTACCCTGAAATCTTCAACCCGGTGACAGACACCCTTGTATGGGAAGATCCTGACTACGTGGTCCATCACATGCTCTTCGTCTCCGATTGGGGGACCCTCTTTTTCCTGTCCACGGAAACGTTCCAGGTGGATTATCCTCCCTGGAGCGCTTGCTTCCTGATCTCGGAAATCATCATGGAAGTGGATATGGCGACGCACGAACTCCTGTGGGAGTGGCATTTGAAGGACAACGTGGATCCCGTGGCACATCACTGGGAAGGGATGTGCGAGCCTGCCGGAGCCTTGAAATTCGAAGACTGGTCCCACAGCAACACGCTCGAGAACTATCCGAACTACGTTTACGACGGGCAAAGCTACAATACCCTTCTCCTGAACGCCCGGCACCTGGACACGTTCTATATGATTGATTATCCGAGCGGGGACATCCTCTGGTCCGTGGGCCAGCACGGGGATTTCGGACGCAGAGAGCCGCCCGAGGAACCGCTTTTCGACACCTGTCACGCAGTGGATTTGCTGGACAACGGGAATTTCATCCTTTACGACAACGGGAACCTGCGGCTGCCGCCCTTGAGCCGGGCGCTTGAGATTGCCGTAGATCCGGTGGCACAGACCGCGGAAGAAGTGTGGTCGTGGACGGATCCGGACGAGTACCAGTGGGATTGGTGGGGAGGTGATGCCGATCGCCTGCCCAACGGGAATACCCTCCTGACAAAGGTGGTGCTGGGCAAGATCATCGAGGTCAACCCCCAGGGTGAAAAGGTGTGGGAGATGACGATGCGGCACCAGACCGACCCGGGAACGCTCAACTACACGATCTACAACAATATTCGCGTTACTGAGTTTGGGCCGTGAAGGGCAGAGCATCATCCGGGCCCCCTTTCCCGCCTTCTTCAGGGGTCTGGTGAAATCGGTCATGGAGAGCCCCGTCGCAAAGACGGGGCTATTTTCTTTCAGGGGGAAACCCCTTGGTTCGGGGTGTCGTTCTCATGAACGAAAGGTCTCGTGTCCTGTACCTGACGGTCCTCCTGGCTTGCCTGCCCCTCCTGCTGTACAGCTTCTCGCTCAAACTGCCTTTTATGTTTGACGACTTCTTCCTTTACGCGGAGTTGTCCGGAAATTCGTACAACGAAAAGGCAATCGGCCCTTCCTTGTACCATCTCATCGACCCGGAGGTGTTGGGCAAACACCCACACCTCGTGCCCTGGTGGACGAGCCAGGATACGGAAATCCACTTTTTCCGCCCTTTGTCCAGCCTTTCTTTATCCATGGATTACAGGATCTGGAAGGACAACCCGGCCGGCTATCACCTCACGAACCTCATCCTTCACAGCCTGTCGGGCATCGTCCTGTTTCTGATCGGACGGCTCCTGTTTCAAAGGGATGCCGTTGCATTTCTTGCCGCCCTTGTCTTTATCACCTATCCGTGGGTCCTGTTTGTGGTTTTCTGGGTTGCGGAAAGGTCATCCCTTCTTTCCTTGTTGTTCGGGCTCTGCGGCCTCTACGCGCACATGCGGTACCGAAGAAGAGACCCGTGGGGATGGGAGGCTCTGGCCTGGGGTTGTTTTTTCCTTGCCCTTTTTTCAAGGGAGAGCGGGGTGATCGGCATCGCAACCTACTTCCTGTACGACCTCTTTCTCTGGAGAAGGGATTCTCCGGGGAAATGGCCGGGGATCTTCCGCCTTGGGATCTATTATGCCTTCTTTTCCCTGCCCATTATTGCTTACATCGTTTATTACAAGCTTTCGGGTTGCGGGTCGGCAGGGTATTATTCCGTTTTCGATGGAACCGATTCCGTCCACCATCAAATTGCCTTCCTGTTCAAAAACGTCTTTCTGTATCTTTCCTCCTTTCTTTTCATGGTCCCGATTTTCAGTGAAACGAACATCGACCTGTTCAAGCGCCTCATCTACTTTCTTCCCTTTCTAGCCATGGCCGTTCTTGCCCTCGTCTTTGTTTACCCTGGGATCAAGAAGAACCTGTTTCGAGAGCGTGCCTGCCTGTTCCTGATCTCCTGGAGCCTGCTTTCCCTGCTCCCGACGGTCCACCTGCTGACGCAGAACCGTTACCTCTACACGGCCGCCGTCCCCTTGTGCCTGCTTCTCAGCGGTTACCTCTTCACGATCAAGCGTGACAAACTGTTCGGAAGGCTTTCTTCGCTCGTCTTCTATGGACTCATCGCATTTTATGTCGTGATTCCCACGCTGACCGCAAATCTCAAACATGCTTCCATTGACAAACTCTTTCGGCGGCAGGAGCAGGTGGTACAGGAAACCAGGGGCTTTCTCGAGGGTGCCCAAACGCCTGCGAACGTTTTTTTCATGAACGTATCGAATCCATTGCTCACGTTCGCCCTTCAACACGCCTTTGATTACTACACAGGGAAAGGGCAGGTTCGGGCTTTTGCCCTTACGATCACCCGTGACGTACCGGACATGACGGCCCTGGACGATCATACGATCCTGATCGAGTCCAAGACCCACCCTTTCCTGGAAACCGATGTGGAAAGGCTTTTTATGACGGACATCGAACGTATTCGCCGGGAAGGGTTTACGCGGTCAAACGTCTTCTTCGATGCAACCATTGCAGAGGTTGAAGACGGGCACATCCATGCGATTCGCTTTGACTTTGCCTCGAAACTGACGGAAGAGCCCATGCACTTCTTTTTCATGCAGGATCGCCGGATCCACCGGGTCTCTTTCCCCGTGACGGCCGGAGCCTTTCCCTTTCGTATCGTTCCCGACAGGAATCAAAAATGAACGAAAACGAACCACGTACAAATGGCAAGATCTTTCCGGTGGTTCTCTTTCTTGCTGGAATTCTGTTCCTTCTCCTCGCCTTTACCGTCTTTCTGCCCCGTTCCGACGAAACCTTGAGATCCGCTCTGGGACTCGATGAATTTCCCGGCCATCATTTTATTCGGCTTGCCCACTTTTTTTACCTCTTCCTGTTTCTTGGGCTTGCACTCTGCCTCGGAGTCCTGCTCGGCAGGGCCCTTTTTCACAGGGTTCTGGCAGACGAACACTTCTCGGAGAGAATCCAAAGGCTTACACCGGCAATCCTCTTTGGCGCGGCCTTTCTCTTTTATGCCGTGGCCGAGTGGAAGGCATACGAATGCTTCCCCACCACATCCGATGAATATTCCTATCTTTTCCAGGCGAAGATATTCGCCTCCGGACACGCCACGGTCCCGGAACATCCGCTTCAGAAATTCTTTACTTCTGCCTTCATTGCATCGTCGGAGGGGCGGCTCTTCTCCATCATGCCCTTTGGCTGGTCCGCGTTTCTCGCGGTGTGGGTCTGGTTGAAGATTCCCTGGTTGGCCAATCCCTTCCTGTCCGCTCTGAGTGTCCTCCTCATGTACCGTATCGGCTCCCGTATCTACAGCAGGAACACGGGACTCCTGGCGGCTGTTTTCATGGCACTGTCGCCGTTCTACGTCTATATGAGTGGAACCTATTTCGCGCATCCGTTATCGCTTTGCCTGAACCTGCTCGTTCTCTACGTCTACATCCGTATCGACGAGGGGGATGCTCCAGGAAGGGTTTACGCGCTCTTCGGGCTTCTGGGGGCCCTGGTGGCGGTCGTTCTCCATTTTGACAGTTTTCTCTTCGCCCCTCTGATGGGGCTCATGTGTCTTCGGTTCATCAGGGGAGACAGGCGTACCGGTTCCAAGATCCTTTTGTGCATCCTTTTGATGTTCGGCGTCTTCCTGGCGTTCACGCTCAGCGGCAACCATGCCCTGACCGGATCCCCGTTCAAGGTGCCTTACGCTGCATACCTTGACGATAACA
>CAZSUQ010000261.1:0-7072 GCA_964609935.1 uncultured Thermodesulfobacteriota bacterium
CGTACAGTGTCTTTTTGGTTACCTTCCACGCGAGGCCATGATCGAGGTGGCGCTCATCAAGGGGGTGACGAATTCAGAAGTATTCGGTGTAGCCTCCTTTTACAACCAGTTCCGGTTCGTTCCCCCTGGAAAGTACCCTGTGAAGATGTGCATGGGTACGGCCTGCCACATCAAGGGGGGAGACAACATCCTTCATGTGTGGGAGACCAAGCTCGGCATCCGCGAAGGTGAAGTGACCGAGGACCGGCTTTTCAGCCTGGACCGGGTGGCGTGTGTGGGGTGCTGCGCCATTGCTCCGGTTTCCGTGGTGGGTGAGGAGGTGCACGGTACCATGATGCCCACGCGTGTGGACGGGATCCTTCTGTCCGTTCAGATGGCCGAAGAGAGGGGATCGAACAAAACCGGCGAATAGGTCCCAGACGACGGAACGTCATGGAACGAAAACAACGAATAGAGCGTGCGCTCGAAGATCTGAAGAAAGACGCTATGGCCGGGCAGGAATCCTCCGAGCCGGAGGGTCTTCCCGTCATCCTGGTGGGCACCGGAACCTGCGGTCGGGCGGCCGGAGCCCTGGAGACCCTGGAAGCGGTCCGGGAGGAGTTGAAGGCGCAGGGTCTTGAGGCGCGGGTATCCGAGGTGGGCTGCAACGGACACTGCTATGCCGAGCCGCTGGTGACGATCCGGAAGGAGGGGTGGCCCCCTGTTCTCTATGGACCCGTGAAACCCGGCCTGGTCAGGGTGCTCGTCCGACGGTTTCTCGGGCAGGACGATCCCTGTCTCGAATACGTACTGGGGGCACTCGAGCCCAACGAGCTCATCCCGGCCCTCACGGATTTTCCTCGAAGCGCCTACGAACACCGCTCCCTGCTCCGTCGATGCGGCACCATCGACCCGGATGAACTCCTTCAGGCCGTTGCACACGGCGCGTACAGCGGAATGGCAAGGGCGCTTCGGATGGATCCCGAGGGCGTGATCGAAGAGGTTCAAAAGGCCCGCCTGAAGGGACTCGGCGGGGCCGGTTATGACACGTGGCGGAAGTGGGCCGCCTGCCGCAAGGCCGTCGCCCCCGGCCGTTACGTGATCTGCAACGCGGACGAGGGAGACCCGGGCGCCTTTATGGACCGCTCCCTGCTGGAGGGAGATCCGCACAGTGTCCTGGAAGGGATGGCCGTCTGTGCGTGGGCCGTTGGAGCGGATCACGGAACCATCTATGTGAGGGCCGAGTACCCGCTGGCCGTTCAGCGGGTGAGAAGGGCGATCGGGCAGGCAGAGGAGAAAGGACTCCTGGGGAAGAACATCCTCCAGAGCGGGTTCGACCTTCACCTGGAGGTCTTCCAGGCTGCAGGCGCCTTTGTTTGCGGGGAGGAAACCTCGTTGATCGCGTCCATCGAAGGGCGACGCGGCATGCCTCGGATCCGCCCCCCTTATCCTGCCCATGAGGGTCTCCGTGGGCTGCCCACCGTGGTGAATAACGTGAAGACCCTTGCAAGTGTTTCAACCATCCTGAGCGAAGGTTGGGAGGCCTTTGCGAGCATCGGACAGCAGGCGACCAAGGGCACCACCGTTTTTGCCTTGGCCGGGAAGGTGTTGAACACCGGCCTGGTGGAGGTGCCCATGGGCACGACCCTCCGGAGGCTGATCTTTGACATCGGCGGGGGGATTCCCAACGGCAGGGCATTCAAGGCCGTACAGATCGGAGGGCCCTCCGGGGGGTGCCTGACAGAGGCGAACCTGGACACGCCCATCGGTTTCCAGTCCCTGCGGAAAGTCGGCGCCATGATGGGTTCCGGCGGGATGGTGGTCCTGGATGAGGACAACTGCATGGTGGAGACGGCAAGGTTCTTCCTGGATTTCACGCAAAAGGAATCCTGCGGAAAGTGTACCTTCTGCCGCATCGGCACACGCCAGATGCTGGAGGTCCTGGAGGAATTCGTGCAGGGAAGGGGGAAAGAGGAGCAGTTGGGCCTGCTGGAGTCCCTGGCAGCGGAGATCCGGCTTGGCTCGCTCTGCAACCTTGGCCGGACCGCCCCGAATCCCATCCTGACCACCCTTCGGTCCTTCAGGGAGGAGTACGTGGCCCACATCCGCGAGCAGTGCTGTCCTGCAAAGGTGTGCAGGGCCCTGACGGCCTACTATATTCTGCCGGACCGTTGCGAGCGAAGCTGCGACGCCTGTGTGGGAAGCTGTCCCACCGAGGCGATCTGGGTGAACCGGAAGAGGGTGAAGGTGGTGGACCAGTCGCTTTGCATCCAGTGTGGAGCCTGTCTGGATGCATGCCCGCCGCAGTACCGCGCCGTGGTCAAGATCTCTCCTGTAAGGGACCTCCCTGACCGCGGGGAACAAAAGGACCCGAAAGGGGGCGACTCGAACAGAGGGGCAGGGCAGGGCGGATGAGCGCTGTCAGGTGAGCAAAGGGAAACCATGGGGAAAGAGGTAACCTTCTATCTGGATGACAAGCCCGTAAAGGCCCGGGCAGGAGAGAAGATCCTGTGGGTTGCGCTGGACCAGGGGGTCTTCATCCCACACCTGTGCGCGATACGTGAACGCCAGGAGCCTTTCGGTGCCTGCAGGCTTTGCTTCGTGGAGGTGGAAGGGAGGGATCTCCCTGTAACCGCCTGCAGCGAACCGGTGAGCGAGGGGATCCGCGTCCACACGCGTTCCGAGCGTGTGGATCGACTGCGAAGAAGTGCCCTGGCCCTGCTCCTGAGCCACCACGATCTGGACTGCAAAAACTGCCCCAGGAACCGGTCCTGCGGCCTTCAGGATCTTGCCAAGGCGCTCAAGGTCTCGCTCAAGCCCAAGCAACTCGTCAAGCTTCCTTCAGAGCTTCCTGTTGATGACAGCCATCCTGAGATCGTTTTGAATCCCAACCGTTGCGTGCTGTGCGGCAGGTGTGTGTGGGTCTGCAATGAAGTGGAGGAATGCGGTGCGCTGAATTTCGTCCTGCGCGGGATGAAGACCCGCGTTGCACCCTTCCAGATGGAACCCCTGGCAGACTCCTCCTGCAAGGGATGCCTGCGCTGTGCGGACATCTGCCCGGTGGGCGCGATCACGAAAAAAGGAGAATCCTCGGACCCGGCCCATGCAAAGGGGAAGGGTTGAAGGAGGGGACGGGCGGAATCATGAGCAAGGTCGCGGAGGACGTCTACAGGTTCTTTCATCCCGATAAAATAGCCCTGATCGGCGTGAGCAGCCGTTTCGGGTTTGGTCACGGACTGCCCGCCTTTTTTCAAAAGAACGGGTGGGGGGACAGGATCCGTCCGGTCAATCCCAACCTGAAGGAGCTGGAGGGCCTTCCTGTCTATCCATCCGTCCTGGCGATCCCGGACAGGGTGGATCTGGCCTGTATCATGGTGCCTGCAACCTCTGTGGCATCCGTCCTGCTGGAGTGTGTTGAAAAGGGTGTGGGTTCGGTCATCGTCATGAGCGCAGGCTTTGCCGAGACCGGCAGCGAGGGGAGAAGGCTGCAGGAGGAAATGCGAGGGATTGCGCAAAAGGCGGGCATCCGGTTGATCGGGCCGAACTGCATCGGAGTGGTGAACGTGCCGCACAGGTTTGCCACCTGCGAGATCCTCATGGAGGAACTGGAGCCCGGCACCATCTCCGTTGTGGCGCAGAGCGGCGTGTTCGGGAACATCCTGATGGACGGGATGCCGGCCCTGGGTGCAAGGATCGCCAAGGTGGCCACCATCGGGAACCGGGCCGACCTGGATGAGACCGATTTCCTGGAATACCTCGCAGAGGACCCGGAGACCAGGGTCATCGTTCTTTACCTGGAGAGCATAAAGCGCGGGAGGGCCTTTCTTGACGCCGCCCGGAGAGCCTCCCTGGTGAAGCCTGTGCTGGCGTGCCTGGGCGGGCAGACAGAGGCCGGGCGTCGTGCCACCATGAGCCACACCGGATCCCTGGCAGGGTTCGGCAAGCTGGACAGGTCCGTCCTGCAGCAGGCGGGAATCTGGATCGCCCGGGATCCCCTGGAGCTTCTGGAGGCGGCCAAGGTGTTTGCGCGGAACCCGTTGCCCCGTGGGAAAAAGACCCTGGTGGTCACTGCGTCCGGTTCCCTCGGCGTGATGGCTGCGGATCTTCTGGCCCGGGAGGGCCTGGATCTGGCCGAGCCCACCGCGGCCTCCCTTTCGCCGATTCGTTCAAAAGCACCCGCCTGGATGAACCTCGGCAATCCTCTTGATGTGGGGCCTTCCGGCCTGTTCCGTGAGGCCATGACCGTGGGAATGGAGGCATCCGAGGTGGATGCCGTGATCGCGTTTCCCATTATCCCATGGACCGTGATCTCTCCCCTGCTCAGGGAGGACCCGGAAGCCGCCCTCGCCCTATTTCTGGACCGGTCGAAGCTGGAGGATGCCTTGCGATCGCGGCCCATCGTTGTGTCCGCGCAGGGTCATCCCGAATGGAAAGAGGTCTGCGCCCGTTTCTTCGGGCCCAACGTATCCTTTGTTTCCTCGCCGCAGACGGCAGTCCGTGCACTGGCAGCGCTGTGCCGCTATGCAGCGTGGCGGAGGAAGAACGCAACAGGGGGTTGACCTGTGGTTGGAAAACCTGCCTTAACTTGATACGGCGAGCATCATCCGTGCCAACTCGTCGGCCTTTTCCTCCCCTGCCAGGATCCTTACAAGTTCCAGGGAAAACTCCATGGCGGTTCCCGGCCCGCGACTCGTCACCACGGTTCCGTCCACAACCACCCTGTCTTCCCGATAATCGAGCCCCTCGAGGTCCTCTTTCATCAGGGGGTGACTGGTGATGGCCTTTCCTTTTGCCACATCGGCGGCTTTTAGGACGGTGGGGGCTGCACAGATGGCACAGGTGTATTTGCCCGCCCGCTGCATTTCCTGAAGAAAACCGAGGACACGAGGGTCCTCCCGCAGGTGGTCCGTACCTGGAAGCCCGCCGGGCAGGGCCACCATGTCAAAAGCATCCGGCCGGACCTGGTCGATCGTGGTGTCGGTATGGACCCCGATTTGGTGAGAACCGATGATCATCCCTTCCTGAAGTCCTGCCACCGTGACCTCCACGTCCGCGCGACGGAGGACGTCGATGATGGTCACGGCCTCGATCTCCTCAAACCCGTGCGCAAGAAAGACGACAACGGATTTCATGGTTTGTCCTCCATGGTTTGTTTGACATGAGTAGAATGACAATAAGGGTACCCGTGTTTCGGATCAACCGTCACAGGGGAGAAGCAGGAGCGTATTTCACCTGGGTGCCGGTGGTTTTGCCTCCATGGGAAGACACCTGAAGCGGCAGTCTTTTCACCTGTACGCGGAGTGTGG
The DNA here is from genome assembly GCA_964609935.1 of uncultured Thermodesulfobacteriota bacterium. GTDB lineage: Bacteria > Desulfobacterota > DSWW01 > DSWW01 > DSWW01 > CAYTRL01. The sequence goes on from CAZSUQ010000261.1 coordinate 5,286, forward strand.
TAATAGGAAAGAAAGCCAAGATGCAAAGGGAACAACACGAATTCATGCCAGGGGGTGGAATTGGCTGCCTGTTGCGGGATCCTGTTTGCAGACATGGATGGAACCATCCTGGACAAGGAAACATACGAGCCCGGGCCTGCTTTTGCGGCCCTTGAAGCATGCAGGGATAACGGGGTTCCTGTGATCCTGAACTCCAGCAAGACACGAGCCGAAATGGAGGGTTACACCGAAAGGCTCCCCCTCCTCCCGGGAACCCCTTTTATCTCGGAGAACGGAGGAGGGATCTTTTTCCCTTCGGCCCTGTGGATGAGACCTCCCGGTGCTGAAAAGAGGGGGAGCTACTGGTGTGTCGCTCTGGGTGCGGGTCATGAACGAATCCTCGAGGTGTTGCGATCCTCGGCGGAAAGGCTGGGATTGCCCATCCGATCCTTTTCCGGGATGAAGCCGGAGGAGATTGCACAGAGGACCGGTCTTTCGGAGGAGCAGGCGCACCTGGCTGCAAAAAGGGAATTCGACGAACCCTTCTGGATCGAACAGGAAGATCCTCTTGCACCGGAGGCTCTCGGCAGGGAGATACGCGAAGGAGGCATGCAACTCACCCGCGGGGGCCGTTGCCACCACGTGCACGGAGACGCGGACAAGGGTACGGCCGCCCGATACGTGCTGGAGCGTTACAGGGAGATACAGGAGGGATTGCCCTCTGCAGGGGTCGGGGATGCGGCAAACGACCTTCCGCTGTTGATGACCGTGGACGCGGCCTACCTGGTGAGACGTTCGGACGGCACCTATGACCCGGATATCCCAGGGGACGCAAACATCCTGTTCGTCAAGGGGGTCGGTCCCCGGGGATTTGCAGAGGCAGTGGATGATTTTCTTCGCGGCCATATCGGCCGTACCAAACCATGATCCACGGAAGAGGCGTTTCATCCGAGATCCATGGATGCTGAAGCGTGGGTCCGAGCGGGATTGCGCATGAGTCCGAAACCAAAAAAAAGCCAACGCGTTGATTTGTCCGTTGTCGTGACACTTAGCAGGCAGCTGAACACGCTCCTCTCCCCAGAGGAGCAGTTGCTTGCCTACTGCCGTTCCATGGTGAGCATCTGCCCTTGGATCCATGAGATTTGTGTGGCCTTTCTGAGGCCGGAAAGAACCCTTGCGGAAGGGGTCCTCACCTTTGATGCAGCCACCTCCACGTTGAGAGAGGAAGCCCTTGAGGACAGAAATGCGGTCCGGGCCATGGTGGAGAAGGTTGTGGGAGGGAAGAAGCAGAAGGGCAGACCGAGAAAACGTTCAGCGAAGACAGGAGGTGTCCCCCTTCTGGAAGATCTGTTTTTCCCCGGCGAATCCAATGGAACGCACGAGGCAAAGGGCGTTTCCGCTGCTGAGGGACCGGAGGACCGGTCCGGGTTGGTATTGAACCTCAGGGTCTCTCTCCCCCTGCAGACCCGTTCGGGCACCGAAGGATGGGTTCTTTTCTTGGGTTCAGAGGAGGCGCCGGGCCCCCTGGCCGGTGAGGAACAGGACGTACTGTCGGTCTGCACGGACATTCTTGCCGCAAACCTGGAGAGGATGAGCCTCTTTCAAAAGGTTCTGCGGGCAAAGAAGGAGTGGGAGCGAAGCGTGGATGCCATCCGGGACGTGGTGATGATCATCGCCCCGGACTGCACGGTTCAAAGAGGAAATCGCCGTCTGGCGGATCTTTCGGGGGTTCCGGTGGAAACCCTGAAGGGGATGAAGTGCCATGGGTTGCTTGCCTCCGGCGACCATGGTTGTCCGTCCTGCCCGGC
>CAZSUQ010000262.1:0-7071 GCA_964609935.1 uncultured Thermodesulfobacteriota bacterium
TGCGGTGAGCAGCCTCGTGTTGACATCGTAGAGAATCTTCTTTGCATGCAGCAGGACCCTGTCCCCTGTTGGAGGCAAGAAGGTCACATCCGCTTCCTCGAAGTGCGCCAATCCCTTTTCATGGAAGTACCTGGCAAGATGTGCATCCAGGACCCACGTCAAAACCCCGTCTTTCCACTCTTTGTAACGGAGTCCCTCCATCCTTGCGTCTTCATCCGTCCGGGAACGGAGTTCACTGCCGGCATCATCCAGGGAGCGTTTTGACGGCATGAGCTTGTAGAAAAGGAGGGAAAAACCTCCGATCAAGAGCAGAAGAAAAAGGAATCGCGCAGCCTTCAACTTGTCTTCCCGAAATTGTTTGACTCAGTATAGCAGCCACCGGGTGAGGAAGCAAAAGAATTCAAATGCTTAGCGTTTCTTCGGCTTGAGGTTCCCGCACCGGCTGATAGGCGGTTCTTCGCCTCCATCGCCTGTGCATCCATACCCATTGTTCGGGGACGGCTCGAATCTGTTCCTCAATCACCTTGTTGAACCGTTCCGTGTTGACCTCGATGTCCAGGGCAGGGTCCGCGGTCCGAACGATCTCAATGGGCGGGCAGATGACGATCCGGTGCTTCTTGTCTGTAAAACGGTGAATGAATCCGGCCAGAACAGGGACAGGCATGCGCCTTGCCAAAATGGCGGGCCCGGCCGGCGTATTGGCCTTACGGCCGAAAAAATCGGCCATGACCCCTTTGACCCTCGTGTCCTGATCGATCAGCATGGCCAGGACCTCCCGGTTCTTCAGTGCCTGGAGGATCTGCCGGCTTGCAGAGGGAGAGTCGCGTAGGATGACCCGGACCGATTCCGTTTCCCGCAGATCCATCAGGACACGGTCCAGCCTCTCATCGTAGACCCTTCGGGCCACAACGTTAACCGGATACCCTTTCCGCGCCATGGCTGCGGCCATCAGTTCCCAGTTGCCGAGATGTGCGGTGATCCAGAGAAGCCCTTTTCCCTCGGCCAGAGCATCATCCAGGTATTGCTTTCCTTCGATGATCACCTGGTGACCGGGATCCTTCTTGATCCGGTTAAAATTGATCAACTCGAAGAGATTCTTGCCGAGGTTTTGAAAGGATTTCTTTGCGATGGCTTTTCGTTCCGCGTGGGCCTTTTCCCGGGAAAAGGCCAGGGCGAGGTGTTCCAGGGCCCACGTTCTTTCCCTGCGCAGGATGTGGTAGGCGAGCCCGCCCGTGAAACCGCCGATCCACATGCCCATGGAGAGGGGAATCCGCCGGCAAAAGGCCAGACCGGCAAGGGCAAGCAGGTAAATGAGATCATTCTTCCTTCTTTGAAGAAATGCCCTGGCCCTCCTTCCTGTGGATTCGCGATTTCCCATGGTCCGGCCCACCGTTCATGCAATCCCTGCCTTCAGCATGTCATGAATGTGTACGACCCCCACCACGGCCTTGTCTTGAGATGATTTCACAACGATCAGAGAGGTGATGGAATACTGCTCCATTCGGTGCAAGGCCTTTGCAGCCAGATCGTCCCAACAGATTGTTTTTGGACCTTTCGTCATGATCTCATAAGCCTTTCGCTCCAACAGGTCGCGCCACTTCTCCAGGCCCCGTCGCAAATCACCGTCCGTGACGATACCGGCAAGCTTGCCGTCTTTGTCCAGAACAGCGGTCACCCCCAGCCGCTTGCTCGTAATCTCGAAGATGGTGTCCTTCATGGACGCCTCTTCCCCCACCACCGGAACTTCTTCACCTGTGTGCATCAGGTCCTCAACCTTCAGCAGAAGCTTTCTGCCTAAGGCCCCACCCGGGTGAAGAAGGGCGAAATCCTCCTCGCGAAATCCCCTCTTCTCCAGCAGGGTGACGGCCAGTGCATCCCCTGCGGCCAATGTGGCGGTGGTGCTGGCCGTGGGAACCAGGTTCATGGGGCAGGCTTCTTCTCGAACACCGGTATCGATGACCACATCCGCCTGCCGGCCCAGTGTGGAATCAGGTTTTCCCGTGAAGGCCACCAGGGGGATGCTCATCCTCTTGATGGCCGGGAGCAGGCGGTTCACCTCCTCGGTCTCTCCACTGTTGGAAACAGCGATGAGAACATCTTCGCGTGCCAGAACGCCAAGGTCTCCGTGGAACCCCTCCACCGGGTGCAGAAAGATGGCCGGCATGCCCGTGCTGGCAAGGGTGGCGGCAATCTTCTGGCAAATCAGACCGGATTTCCCAACACCGGTGATCACCGCCTTGCCCTTGCACCGGTACAGGATGTCCACGGCTTCGCAGAATTCCGGACCCAGCTTTTTCGTGAGATCTTCAATGGCCCTGGCCTCTGTTTTCAAGACACTCCGGGCCCTTTTCAGGAGTGCTTCCTCTCCCCGTCCTAGCCGGTTTCCTGTTCCCATTCGCTCACCTTTTCATGAATGGTTAACACCTGCTCGAGGAATACGGGCACCTGTTGGAGCGGAAGGGAGTTGGGGCCGTCGCTCAAGGCCTTGTCGGGCTCGTCATGGACCTCGATGAACACGCCATCCACGCCTGTGGCCACCGCAGCCCTTGCCAGGGGGAGGATGAATTCCCTCTGTCCGCCGGACGCGCTCCCCTTTCCCCCGGGAAGTTGCACACTGTGCGTAGCATCGAACAGGACGGGGAAGCCCAGTTCATGCAGGATCCTCAGGGAACGCATGTCGCTCACCAGTTGATTGTACCCGAAACAAACCCCCCGCTCGGTAAGCAGGATGTTTTCATTCCCCGTGGAACGTATCTTGTCCACTGCATGCTTCATGTCCCAGGGAGCCAGAAACTGTCCCTTCTTGACGTTGACCGGCTTGCCCGTTTCAGCCACGGCAACAAGAAAGTCGGTCTGCCTGCAGAGAAACGCCGGCGTCTGCAACACATCCAGCACCTCTGCTGCAGCCCTCACCTCTCCCTCGCCGTGAACGTCCGAGAGAACCTTGACCCCCACATCCTTCTTGATCTTTTCTAGAAGGCGCAACCCCTCCTGCAATCCGGGACCCCTGTACGACGTGATGGAGGTACGGTTGGCCTTGTCATAGGAGGCCTTGAACACAAAAGGAACGCCTGTCCGTTCCGCGACCCTTTTCAGGGCCTCGGCCATCCTCATGGCATGCGCCTCGCTTTCGATCACGCAAGGACCGGCAACAAGCAGAAATGTATCCGCCCCACCAACCTCCCATTCCCCAATTCGCACGGCGCGGTTCATGGCGTACCCCCTGAACGTTCTTTCTTCGGTGACCATCGATCAAAAGGGAAACGCGTTTTCCTTTTGAACCCTTTATACGGCAGAGAACGGTTGGGAAGTTCCGGGATCGGGGAGAGTGGAAGGATGGAAAAATCCATGCGGCCTTTGCAGGGATGGATCAACGATCGGACGCTTTCCGGGCATCCGTGAGGCAAGGCTCATGAACCAGGCCTCTCCCCCGCCATCCATTGCTGTCTTGCCTTGTTCAGATCCTCTTCCGTATCGATCCCCATACTTTCCCACCGACTCGTGTAAACCCGAATACGGTATCCGGCCGCAAGGACCCGCAGTTGTTCAAGACTCTCGGACTTTTCCAGGGAGGACCTTGGAAGTTCTGAATATTGCAGGAGAAAATCCCTTCGATACGCGTAAACACCTACGTGTTTGTACCACACACCTCCGGCACCGTCAATTTCTCCGGCATGGGGCGTCCCCGCCACGTGCGGGATCGGGGACCTGGAAAAATAGAGGGCATAACCCTCTTCATCCGTTACGACCTTTACCACATTCGGATTCCACACATCCTCGTACCGGGTAAGGTGATGGCAAAGCGTCCCTACCATCGCCACGGATTCGGATCGGTAGGATGCCCACAGCTGTCGGAGCATCTCCGGATGAAGAAACGGCTCATCCCCCTGAATGTTCACGATGCAGTGGGCATCAAACGCCCGGGCAGCCTCGGCGATCCTTTCCGTTCCGGAGGTGTGATCCGGGGATGTCATGACCGCCTCTCCGCCAAACGCCTTTACGCAACGAAAGATTTCCTCTGAATCCGTGGCCACGATGACGCTGGAAAAAATGGCTGTCTCCTGGGCACGCTCATAGACATGCTGGATGACGGGCTTTCCGCATAGATCCAGAAGAGGCTTTCCCGGCAGACGCGTGGATCCGTATCGAGCCGGTATGATGGCTACAGGCTCCATGAAGACCTCTTTTCTCCTCTGTATTTCTTTTTTACCAACAGACACCGGTAACGATTCTTGCGAGCTCCGGATTCATGGACATGATCTTATCGGAGATGAAGGCCTTTTACTAGCTTGAGCAAAGCACAAAAAAAAGACCTCTGTGAAGAGGCCTTTTAGTAAATCATGATGAAAGGATAAGAAACAGATGAATGCTATCGCTTGGAATACTGAAACCGGGCACGGGCTCCCGGCTGACCATATTTCTTTCTTTCTTTGATCCTGGAGTCGCGCACCAGAAAACCCGCCTTCTTCAAAACGGATCTCAGCTCAGGGTCCACCTCGAGAAGGGCTTTGGAAATTCCATGTTTGATGGCCCCGGCCTGCCCGGAGACCCCACCGCCCTTTACATTGATGAAAAAATCGAATTTCCCTGTGGAGCTGGTGAGTTCAAGCGGCTGTTTCACCACCATCTTCATGGTTTCCCGTCCGAAATACTCATCCAGGGGCCTTCGGTTGATGAGGATGTTCCCGGGACCTGGCTTCATCCAAACCCGGGCAATGGCGTTCTTTCGCTTCCCGACCTTGTGAATCGGGAATGCGACTTTCTTTCCTGGTTCCTCCATACTTGGCTCTTCCTCCTCCAAGGCGACTTCTGCCCGAAACGGTGTTCCTTTTGCTACCCCTTTCCATTCAGGAATGCAAGGTCGGTGTCTGGGCCTCGTGCGGGTGTTCTTCGCTTGCGTAGATCTTCAGCTTCTTGAGCATTTTTCGTCCAAGCCGGTTCTTCGGAAGCATGCCTCGAACCGCGTGCCGTATGAGTTCTTCGGGCTTCTTCTGCCGGAGTTCCTCTGCGGTACAGGATTTGATTCCACCGGGGTATCCCGAGTGCCGGTAGTAAACCTTTTGATCCCACTTCTTTCCTGTGAGCCGCACCTTCTGTGCATTGATCACCACAACAAAGTCACCCATATCCAGGTGGGGTGTAAAGATCGGTTTGTTCTTTCCACGCAGGATGTTGGCAATGTCGGTGGCCAGCCGCCCGAGAACCTTTCCGTTCGCATCGATCAGATGCCAACCCTTCTCGGCAACGTCTTCTTTTCTTGGTGTATAATTTTTCATAATCATCTAAGAAATAAGCGACAGGGTTTACCGTATCATGTATCTTTCTTCTGCTTCTTTCCTGAGAACATGATAATTTACCGACTCAAATAAAGATTGTCAACTCCATGGAAAGAAGGGGGGGGCCAACGGGTCCTCTTGTCCCCGGGGAAGCCCCTCGATTGCGTTTCCAATGGTTTCTTGTGCGATGGATGCCCCTTTAGGAACAAAGATCAATCCCTCCGGGTATTGGACCCATTCGAGGAAAAGGCCCCTGGCTGGGGCTGTCCTGCCCGCTTCCCTTCGATCCCTCATGCTCAGGATCTCGGCAACCTGATCCGTCCTGAACCTGCCCAAAGCCACCTCCACCAGTGTCCCAACCAGGATCCGGACCATGTGCCTGAGGAACGCATTTGCTTCCACAGAGATCCGCACATAGGCCGGTGGAAACCGGTGGATCTCAACGAGCTTCACGTCACGTACCGGCTGATCGCCTCCGTTACAGCCCGAGGCCTGAAAAGAGGCAAAGTCCTTTACACCCACGATGTCGCGGGCCGCCTGCTTCATGGCATCCACGTCCAAAGACCTGTGGACGTTCCATGCGAAGCGACGCGAAAAGAGCAATGGGCGCCGGCTGTTCCATATCCAGTACTCGTACCGCTTCCTCAGGGAGCTCCGTCGCGCATGAAACTCGGGTGCTGCGACACCAACCTTCCGTACCACAATGTCCTCAGGGAGGAGGCTGTTCAGGGCCGACAGAAGGGAGGGACAATCCAGGGGCCCCTGCGTGACAAAGTGAGCCACCTGCCCCTTCGCATGGACCCCCGCATCGGTCCTTCCGGCGGCAACGACCCGGATGTCCTCGTCGAGAATCCGCTGGAGTACGTCCTCCAGCACCTGCTGGATGCTGACGGCATTCGGTTGCACCTGCCAGCCGTGGTAGTTCGTCCCTTCGTATTCCATCTCCAGGAAAAGACGTCTCATGCGTCCCCCGCTCCAAGGAGCTTTTCCATCCACTCCAGGACTCGATCCCCCATCTCCTCCGTGCCCACCGGCCTTTCGCCCGGACCGATGTCCGGCGTACGATAGCCATCCTCCAGGGTCTTCAAGACCGCCTGCTCGATCCACGCCCCTGCCTCGGGCAGGGCAAAGGAATATCGGAACATCAGGGCCACGCTGAGGATCGTGGCCAGGGGATTCGCCTTGTCCTGTCCCGTTATGTCCGGCGCGCTTCCGTGAACCGGCTCGTAAAGCGCCCCCTCTGTCCCCAAGCTGGCCGAAGGGAGCATGCCGATGGAGCCGGCCAGCACGGCGGCTTCGTCTGAGAGGATGTCCCCGAAAAGATTCTCGGTCAGGATCACGTCGAACTGGCCCGGATCCCGGATGAGCTGCATGGCGCAATTGTCTACGTACTGATGGGACAGCGCCACATCAGGATAGTCCTCATGGATTCGGTCAACGACATCTCTCCAGAAGAGACTGACCTCCAGGACGTTTGCCTTGTCCACGGAGATCAGGTTTTTTCTCCTCTCCCTTGCCAGGGAGAAGGCCCGGCGCGCAACCCTTTCGACCTGAGAGGTGGTGTAGACCATGGTGTTCAGGGCTTGCTCCTCCTCCCCTTCCCCTTTTTCCCTGCCCCGCGGTTCACCAAAGTAGAGCCCCCCGATCAACTCCCTGACAACCAGGAGATCCGTCCCCTCCACCACCTCCTGTTTCAGGGGTGAGGCATGAACGAGAGGAGCCAGGATATTTACCGGCCTCAGGTTGGCATACCGCGCCATGTTCTTCCGGAGTGAGAGCAGCCCTGCCTCCGGAC
>CAZSUQ010000263.1:0-7068 GCA_964609935.1 uncultured Thermodesulfobacteriota bacterium
GAAGTGCACGCCCTGCAGGGAAGGCCTGCGGCGCATGAAGCAGATCCTCTCCGACATCTGCGAGGGAAGGGGCAAGCCGGAATCGCTGGAGCAGCTGGAAAAGCTGAGCCGGGCCATGAAGGTGGCCTCCCTGTGCGAACTGGGCAAGACCGCTGCGAATCCGGTGCTCACCACGATCCGCTATTTCCGCGACGAATACGATCAACACATCCGGAAAAAGAAGTGCCCGGCCTTTGCGTGCCGGCAACTCGTTCAGTTTTCCATCCTTCCCAAGAAGTGCACGGGCTGCCAGGCATGCGTGCGGGTCTGCCCGGTCAATTGCATCGCCGGAAAGAAGAAAAAGGTCCACGAAATCGACCAGAGCGCCTGTATCCACTGCGGCTCCTGTTTCGACGTGTGCCGGTTCATGGCCGTGAAGAGAAAATAGACCATCTTTGCTCCAGGGATTTGAGGGCTGAAAAGAGGATTCCGTTATGCCAATCACAGTAACGATCAACGGGATAGCCACCTCGGTCGAGGAAGGGACGACCATCCTGAACGCCGCCCGGGATCTGGGGTTCGAGATCCCCACGCTTTGCCACAACGAAGCGGTGGAGCCCTATGCGGCCTGCCGCGTGTGCATCGTTGAGGCATCGGACGGGAAGGGATGGTCCAAGATCGTAACCTCCTGCAACTATGAGGTGTGGGAGGGGTTGCACGTGGACACGCGGTCCGAAGAGGTGGTGGAGGCGCGACGCGAGGTCCTGGACCTCATGCTGTCCGCTCACCCCGAGGCCGAGGCGGTGCGGGAGCTGGCAGCCCTGTACGATGTAACCGAGCCCAGCTATCCGGTGGAGCCCGGAGACGACTGCATCCTCTGCGGTCTGTGCGTGCGGGTGTGCGACCAGGTGGTGGGCGTCTCAGCCCTGGGCTTCTGCCAGAGGGGTCCTGCCCGGAGCATGACCACACCCTTTGGAGGCCCGTCCCCCACCTGCATCGGATGCGGTTCCTGCGCTTACGTCTGCCCCACCAGCTGCCTTCACATCGTGAACGAGGGGGAAAAGCGCTTCCTCTTCAAGCAGAACCGTGAAAACGTTCTGAAGGAGTTCACGCTGCTTCCCTGCATGAGCTGCTCCAAGCCTTTCCTGCCGGAAGAGCAGCTTGCTTATGTGCAGAAGAAGTTCAAGCTCCCCCGCAAGGTTGCACAGACCTGCTCCACCTGCGGAGGCCCCCAGCTCTGAGATCAGGGGTTGGCTGACACGGATCATGCCAGTCCCCTTGCATTGCCGCTGAAAAAAACCCGGGTTCCATCCCGGGTTTTTTTGTGCCCATGCTACGGTATGACCCCCTGTGCGATCCGGCGAACGAGAAGTGCCCATTTGCATGGGGGCAAATGGTCGGGGCCGCGGTGGCGTACTCCGGTACGGGGGAGCGAAACGGACCGAGCCCAACGCCGCAGACGGGTGCTTCTCGTTCGCCGGATCAAGCGGTTTTCATGGAGAAGAGTCCGTGGAGCACGGTTCGTGCCATGATGGCAACGTCCAGGAGGATGGAGAAGTTCTGCATGTAGTAGAGGTCGTAGTCGATGTTCTCGTGGATCTCCAGCGCGCGGTCCGCGCTGATCTGCCAGAGCCCGGTTATGCCGGGTTTTACGTTGAGCCGCTCCATGTGCAGGGGATTGTATTTTTCCACGATGAAGGGCATCTCCGGCCTGGGGCCCACGATGCTCATATCACCCTTGAGCACGTTGAAGAATTGAGGGAATTCATCCAGGCTCGTCTTCCTCAGGAACCTGCCCACGGGCGTGATCCTCGGGTCGTCCGAATCCGTTGGGCAGTGGGAATACCTCTCCGATTCCACGTACATGGTTCGGAATTTGTAGATGGTGAACTCCTTTTCCTTCCTCCCCACCCGGGTCTGCCTGAAGATGATCGGACCCTTGGAATCCCTTTTGATCATCAGGGCAATCACCAGAAAAATCGGCATGAAAAAGATGAAGACGGAAAGGGCCAGGAAGATGTCCATGATTCGCTTGACGAAGAGATCAAAGCTCCGAATCATGGTTTCCCGCTCCCCGATCAAGGGAATCCCGCCGATCTCCTGGAGCGTGAGGTTTTCGATGAAGTAACCGTAGAGCTGGGGAATGACCTTGAACTGGAGATTGAGTTCCTTGCACTTCGTGGTCAACTCGAGAATATCGTCGGAGGACAACCCCTTTCGCGCGATGATGAGCTCGTCGATCTGGTAGTCGCGGACAACGCGTTCCAGTTCGCTGGTCGTGCCGAGCAACCTGGGGATGGCCCTTCCGTTGAAGTCCACCCGTTTGAGCTCCGAGGTGAAGACCTCCGGGTCGTCGTCCAGGAACCCGATGGCCCGGTATCCCAGTTTCGGGAAGGTGAGGATGTTCTTGTAGAGCTTCCGCCCGATCTCCCCTGCCCCGTAGATGAGAACGCGCTGGATGTTCAATCCCTTGATATGAAGGGACTGGTGAATCTTGAAGAAGACCATCTTCACCATGACCATGAAGAAAAGGATGAGGCACAGCCAGATGGTGATCAGAAGCCTTGAGAAGGGAATCCGGAAGTAGAAGGAGATGGTGAAAACCACGATGGCGAGGACCAGCACGGAGCGGAACAGCTTTCTCATCTCGTCGATGTTGAGAAGGCTCAGGCTCTTCCGATAGAGCCCCATGCTGCCGAAAACGAAGATGACCACCGCGCATGCAATGGCCACCTGAAAGATCAGCACCAGCGAGAAGGGGTCTGCGTCCTTCAGCCCCTCGAATCGGCTCAAGCCGATGGAGGCGTGGGTGCCCATGGCCAGGAAAAAGGACACGAATACCGTCAGGTAGTCCACCAGGATTTCAAGGGCAGTAACCACCTGGTAGTAGTACTTCCTGAAGAGGGTTTCCTTCGGAGCACTGACCGGCTCGATCTTTGCCTTTGTCTTTGCTACATGCCCCTTGTCAGCCCTATTTTCTGCTATGGCTTCAGACATTTGCTCAAAAAATGGTGGTTTTTTTTAACTGTGTCCGGGCTTCTGTTGGTGACCGCCACCAAAAACTTACCCATTATCCTACATTCTTCTTCTGCTTTGCAAATGGAAATAAAAAGGTGGTTGTCAAACGTCCCCGTAGCCGTCGGGGTTTTTCCTGTGCCAGTCCCATGCGCTCTGTACGATCTTTCGGAGCTCGGGAGCCTCGGGCTCCCAGCCGAGCTCGTTCCTGATCCTTTCCGCTGAACCCACCAGCACCGGGGGATCCCCCGGCCTGCGCGCCTCCTCTTTCGCCGGGATCGGGTGCCCGGTAACCTCCCGCGCGGTCTCGATCACCTGTAAAACCGAGTACCCCTCACCGTTGCCGAGATTGTACTCCCGGCTTTCCTCCAGCCCCATGACCAGCAGGTGCGCCTTGCAGAGGTCCTTGATGTGGATGTAGTCGCGTACACAGGTCCCGTCCGGTGTGGGGTAATCCGTGCCGAAGATGGAAACCGCGTCTCTTTTCCCGAGCGGAACCTTCAATACATTGGGAATCAGGTGCGTCTCAGGATCGTGATCCTCACCGAGCCTCTCCGTGCACCCGGCGGCATTGAAGTACCTTAGAGAGGCGTATCTCAGGCCATGGAGCCGGTCATACCACCGGAGGGCCTTTTCGAACATCAGCTTGCTCTCGCCGTAGGGATTGGTGGGATGCTGGGGGCAATCCTCTGTGATGGGCAGCGTTTCAGGAACCCCAAAGGTTGCACAGGTGGAAGAGAAGATCACCATTCGGGCTTCCACGTCCACCAGGGCGTCCAACAGGTTGATCCCGGCTGAAAAATTGTTCCTGAAATAGATGGACGGATGCTCCATGGACTCTCCCACCAGTGCATAGGCGGAAAAGTGCATGGCAACACCCGGCCGAAACTCCCTGCATGTTTTGAACACGAATTCACGGTCGTTCAGGTTGCCGTGATAGAATTCCGCCCGCTCGTCCATCGCCTTCCTGTGCCCGAGCTCGAGCGAATCGAGCACCGCCACCGGATACCCCTCGTCGAGCAGCATGGAAACCGCCACGCTGCCGATGTACCCGGCACCTCCCACGACCAGTACACGCTCTTTCATGCAATCCTCCTCGATAGCCCTAGGACTCAGAGTATAGAAAAGGATCTTCACCCGGTCAAATAGAAAGAAAACAGTGTCTCACGCGGCTCTGCAGGTTCCCGGAACCTCTGGCAATATTGCACAGGGTTGATTGCACATGATATCCTTGATCATTCTACCTGTGTCGTGCATTCAGGCTGAACGGGCTCAAGGCATGCGGTTCTCAGGACAAGAAAACCCCTTTGTTTATACACGGTTACGGTCCCCAACAACGGTTGGTTGCCGGATCCACGGATGAACGGTTATGGAAACCATCGAATTCAAAGCGATTGAATATCATGCGGACTGCTCCTTTGGGCAGGCCTCTTACCGGTATGAGGGGGCACCGGAAAACGGCTGGGAGATCACGAGACAGGGAAAGCCTTATCTGGAACTCCCACAGGGTTACAGGCTGCTCCGCTCCTCCCTGTGCGGCATCTGTTCCACGGATCTGGCCCGGCACCACCTCCCCTTTCCCCTGCCCCAGGTCACCGGACATGAAGTGGTTGCACAGGACGAGTCCGGGAACAGGGTGGCTCCGGAAATCAATGCCTCCCACTACGCCTGCGGATCCAGGGATGCGCAAACCTGCCCCCTGTGTCGAAACGGGCTGTCCACCCACTGCCCGAACCGTATGGTGCTGGGAATCGACAGACTCCCGGGAGGTTTCGCTCCCTGGATCCTTGTTCCGGAAAGAAGCATTGTGGAGATACCAAAGGCCCTGCATCCCGATATCTCTGTACTCATCGAGCCCTTTGCGGCAGCCAGGCACGCCGCCGGGCGTATTCACTTGAACGGAACGAAAAGGGTGGGCGTGCTGGGACTGGGCAGACTCGGCCTTCTCGTGTTAGCCGCACTGAGGTCCGCCAGAGAGGCAATGGGAGAGTCCTTTTCCATCGAGGGCATCCACCGGAACCCGGATCGCGGGAACCTGGCAAGGTCCCTGGGGGCGGACACCGTCTGGGGCGATGTGGACTCGATCCGGACGGATTCGGGATTGTCGGCTGCTTTTGACGTGATCATCGAAGCCACCGGGAGCCCCCTGGGCCTTGAAACCGCACTCGGGCTTGCTTCAAAGGAGGTTCACGTCAAGTCCACCACCGGCCAGGAGACCCTGGGGCTCAAGCATCTCACCGAGCTCGTTGTGGACGAGGTTTCCGTGGGCCGGTTCGAACCCGATGGATTCGGGCAACCGGGTCCCGCTGTTTCGGAGGCGGAAAGAACCGCCCTGATCTTCGGCTCCGGTGTTGGACAGACGGTGGGTGACGTCCTGGAGAAGTGGGGATACCGTATCGAGGTGGTGGACCGGATCCAGGATTTCAAGGACGCTTCAAGGGAAAGGCTGCTCGAGGATTGCCAGGCCGATCTCTGTGTGGTGGACTCCATCGATGCGGTGGACGATGTGATCCGGCCCTGGCCGGACAGGGAATGGGGATTTGTCAGACCCCGCGGAGACATCCTGGTGGCTGATGTGGGACAGCCCCGGCAAGGGCTTCTGGAGCCCCTGCTGGGGAGAAAGATCCGGATCAGCACATCCCGGTGCGGAGACTTCCGAAGGGCGATCCCCGCCCTGGAGGCCCTGATGAATCTAGGGATTGATCCGGGAGTCCTTGTCACGGACAGGTTCCCTTTGGGCGAACTCCCCCGGGCCTTTGATCAGGCCCGTTCAGGAAAGAGCATCAAGGTTGTCATAACCCATCAAATATAGTGCCGGATAAAATGCAGTCCAAAGGACCCCTCTTCACATGAATCCCGTGGAACCCGTACCCGAAAACGCAAAGCAGGAGACCCCCACCTCCCTGGAGATATCCCTTTTCAGGGAAGGGGAAGGCTTCCGTATAGACCTGAGCAACCTGCCCATCTTCTTCGGCCTGTCCATCCTGGCAAAGGATATCGGTGAAAAGGTCATCAGCAGGCATTACCTGGACCGTGTGGACGTGGAGGTTGAAAAGAAGGTCAAGCGCTCGGAAACACCGGAACTCGCCGAGCTTCAGATCGAGAACATCAAGGTCGCATGCGATTACGAGGTGCTCGACCCGATCCTCACCGACAAGGAGGCCTTTATCGAGGATCTGACAGTGGTGTTCGGATCCCTCCAGATGCAGCGCTGGCGAAAATACATCTACCCAGGGGACCCGAACGCCACCTCAAGGGCCCTGGTCTTTGTACGCTCGAGAAGTCTCGAGACCGGAGCGTATCCCTTCCGCATCATCCTCGAGCGGCTCCGCTCCTCGAAAAAGGCGGACAAGTTCTTTCTTCGGGCCGTGATCGAGGGTCTTGACCGCAGGTGTCTGGACCTGGGTTCGCTTCCCCACGTCCTCGTGGAGAATCCGGAAGGAAGATCCTTTATTGCCGGCTCTACGCGGCTTTCTCAGATGCTCTTCGAGCAGGTCCGGTGGGAGGCCCGTCGAGGCAAACGGACCTACTCGGAAATCAGCCGCATGGACAGCTACATCTTCAGCCGCCTCCACGAAGCGGGAATGAAGGAACTGGAGGCCGTTGAGATCTCCTGGACCGAGGGCTACATCGAGCTGTTCCGATCCATGGAGCCCAAACAGCTCACAGGGATCTTCAAGAAGATCCTTCTCCTGCTGGAAGACCACCCGGTGAGAGCCCTGCTGAAAAGCGGAAAAACAATCCGTGCGGACTTCGGCGACATCTTTGCCAACATGGATTTCTCGCAACTCGGCAGAACGCTGAACCTCTCCTTTGGTCACAAGCGAAGAATGTTCGGTATTGACCAGTATCTCCTTCCCATGCCCGACCTGCTCGAAATCGCCTCCGAGCGAAAGGGCCAGGCCCCTTTGAAGGGAATCAGCGTCCTGTTGATCCACCACATCACCGCAGAGGTCCTTGCCCTCATTGCAGCCATGAAGGATCTCGGGGTGGAGGACGTTTACACGCTTTATGTCCACTACGGTGAAGAGGTCCCTTCGGACATCCTCGAGGCGCTCCTGAACCTCCACCAGA
>CAZSUQ010000264.1:0-7068 GCA_964609935.1 uncultured Thermodesulfobacteriota bacterium
GATGGCGGCGAAGAGGTCCCAGGCTTCTTCTTTCATCAGCTTACGAAAGGTCTTTTCCCTTCTCTCCAGCGATGTGCTCAGATCCTGGAAGAACCCTTTTTCATCGCCTCTGGCCTTTGATGCATCCACATCAAGCATGTAGCCCTGCTGCTTCAGCCAGGGGAGCAGGCGCTTGGGATAGGTCGCCTTTTCAAGGTCGATGGCCACAAAGCCTGAAACAAGGGACCCATTGAGCTCCTGTGCAGGGTAGGTGCTTGGCATGTTCACGATGATCGATCGTTTCCCTTCCTTGCCCATCAAGTGCCAGAAACAGGGGCTTCGGATGTTCGTCGTGTTGGGGAAAAAGGTTTTGTATTCGCCCGGCTTGACATCCATGAAACCAAAGATTCCGTGTCTGCCCGGATTGACACCGGTCATGAACGTCGTCCATGCAACGGAAGAAACATCCGGGATCGTGGTGGCCATGGGTTGAATGCTTCCCTTTTCCGCAATCCTTGCAAGGTTCTTGAGAATCCCTTTGGAAAACATCTCCTGCATGAGCCCAAACGGGGTTCCGTCAAGACCAAGAACAAAGACACGCGGGCCCGAAGATATTTTCCTTTTGATTTTGTCGAAGATGCCCATGGAGCCGATCCTGCCTGTTTTTCAGGTTGGGTCTATTGAAAAGCCTGTCGTCTTCTTCCGAGAAACCTTCAATATATTTCGTTTCTGATGGAATTACAATGGTGTTTGTTTGTGCCTTGCATCCATGTGGCTGTTGTGCTACAGAAAGAGGCTTGTTCTTTGTCCTGATCGAGACTCCGGAACCATTCGGGACCGAATTCGCCACGGAAAAGGAAGGGGGATTTCCCATGCAAACGGCAAGGATTGACAGGGGGCTGAAACAGACTGTCCTGAATGGAAGCCCCCTTCTTTGGGGCTTCCTGTCCCTATGCATCGTATTCTCGGGATGCGCAGCATCAGGGAACGATGTGCTCAAGCTGCAACTCGACGACGCCCCTTATTTGTATACGGATGATACCAGTCGCAAACTTGCCATCAAGACCATGCAGAGGCTCCCCGAGTTCTACGACAATTACCGGATCGGAGCAGAGGATGTGCTGGAGGTCAGTATTTTTGAATGGGAGCTTCGGGAAGAGACCAAGAGCGTGGAGACGCGTGTCTCCGAGGACGGATTGATCAGCCTGCCCGTTATCGGGGAGCTGACCGTAAAGGAACTTACCGTGGAAGAGGTCCAGGGAAAGATCGAAAAGCGTCTGCGGGAATGGCAGATCATCCCCAACCCAAGGGTCAGTGTGGTCGTGCAGCAGTTTCGTAGCAAACGCGTTGCCGTGGTGGGTTCGGTCATGGATCCGGGAACCTATACACTCAGGAGAAACGCGACCACCCTGCTGGACATCCTTTCGCTTGCGGGCGGCCCGGATGTACGTGCCGGCCAGGTGGCCTATGTCATCCTGGACATACGGCCTCCGCAGGAAGGGCAGGAATCCACCTCGTCGAACGCAGAGGTGATCAAGGAGGCGGAGTCCTCCATGAGTTCCAGCCAGGACATCGCGGCCGGGACGGAGGCGACTACGCAGACAGGCCAGGCAGGGCAGGGACAGCAGCCCTTCGGTTTCATGCCCATCATGCCGGGAAGAGACGTGATCGCCATCGATCTCTACCAACTCATGGAATTGGGGGATCTGAGCCTGAACGTGCTCGTGGGCGACGGAGACATTATCTATCTCCCTGAGGCAAAGCGGTTCTATGTGATCGGCTTCGTACGCTACAACGGCAGCTTTTCCCTGAAAAAACCCACCACGGTGCTGGAGGGGATTGCCATGGCCCAGGGGGTGCGTGAAGAGGAGGCGTCCGTCAAGAAGTGTGCTCTGAAGAGAAAATCGCCGGAAGGGGAGGTCATCATCCCCCTGAACCTGAGTGCCATTGCAAAGGGAAAGGCGCCCAACATCTACCTGCGTCCCGACGACATCGTCGATGTACGGCAAACAGGCCTCAGAAGGGCCGTGCTGTATACCTACAATTTCATAACAAGAGTGTTGAACTTCGGCTTTACGTATCGAGCAGATACGCTGTAAACGCCCTCGATGGGCAGAAAAACAGTTTTTCATTTGGGAGGAAGGTCATGAGTCCGGAAAATATGAAAGTTGGAGACCGGATTGCGTTTCCATTTGGCAAGGGGGAGAAAGAGGGGGTCGTCGTACGCCTGTTTCAGAAGACCGTGTATCTTCGGGTGGACTTCCCGAAGCACCCAGGGAAGCTGATCAAGCGAAAGATCGACACGCTGGAGCCCAAACCCAAGGACAAGAAGAAGAAAAAAGAAGCCAAGAAAAAGGAATAGAAGGCACCGAAAACCTTCACCTTGGGGATACGCAGACAAGGGGTCAGGAACTGGGCGGGAGGAAAAGGAAAGGGTAGGTTACGGTTACGGCCCCGTTCTTTTCAGGGATCCTGGGAAACTTCCACTTGTGGATATTATCGAGAATCGCCTGCTCGAGGGATGAGGACCCGAGGGAGGACGCCACCAGGCGGGTCATGGTCACCTTTCCTGCCGCAGCGATCTCGAAACGCACCGTGACCTTCCCCTGCAGGGCGGGGTGGTTGCGCAGCTCCTTGTTGTACAGGTAGCGCAGGCCTCCCAGGTAGGAAGCCACGATCTTTCGGATATCATGCTGGGTCCGTCCCAGCTTCCCCTCTTCCACCTCTTCGATGATCTCTTCCGGAAGATCCTCGATGCCGCCGTAGAACTCAACCTGTGTCTCGTTCACCTCTCCGATCTTTGCCGCATCCAGGATGTAGCCGATGTCCGTTCCCTTCTTTGCCACTTCAGGCAGGTTTCCGACTCCGAGGAAATCGCTCTCCTCCTCTTCCTCCTTTTTGGTCTGGCTCAGGTTCTTCAGGGCCTGTTTCAGCTCCTCGGAGACGTCCCGCTTCTTGGACGGGTGATAGGCCCTTGGGGAGGAGTCGCCTTCCTTCTTAGAGAGCAGCCCAAGCAGCCCCTTCCGAGCCACCATCTTCTTCACATCCACCTTTTTCTTCACAGGGATCTTCTTTGGGGAGCCCACAGCACTTAAAGGTGGTGGCGCGGTCAATTTCTTCTTTTCCTTTTTGGTCAGTTTCCGGGGCGGCGGCGGCTTGACCACAGGCTTCTCAACCACCGGTTTGGGCTTTGGAGGCGCCGGCTCGCGCACAATGACCTCAGCCACTTTGCGTGCCTCCGGCTTGGGGATATACACCGGTCGATGAACACGTACGTTCTGGACGTATTCCGCAAAGATCATCCCGATGAGGAGGGTCGTGAGAAAGATCAGGTTGAAGACCTTCTCCTCATAAGGGAGGCGGTACGTGTGAAACTGCCTTTGAAAGGAAGATTTCTGGCTTGGACTCATCGCAGCAAAAACCCCTTTTCGGGGCTATCCCTTCTGAAAGACGGCCAGGGAGATATTGGGAAACTCCGCCCGGTCTGCCGTGTAAAGGATTTTTTTCAAAAGACGGAAGGGGATGGCGCGGTCCGCCTGTATCGTGACCTTGCCTGCAAAACGGAACAGGGGGACCCTTTCTTCCATCTTCCTCAGTTTCGTTGCCTTTGCCTTGAGCGATTCGTACAGGAGGGGGATCAGGAGCTTTTTCCCTGTATACCATTCAGACAGGTCTTCCATGATCACCTCGCCGTCCACGTAGATCTTGTCCGTGGCCACCGCGACCTCCACGGCGGGTTCCAACTGGGCCCGGCTGATGGATTCGGGCATCAGGACGTTCTGTGCCATGTACGTGAGCTGGCCGCCCGTGGAATAGCTCATCAGCAGAAAGATCAGCAGGATGGTGAACATGTCCACCAGAGGCGTGAGCATGACCGGGGCACGGCTCCCGGGCATGCCCTGCCGCCTCCTTCCGTGCTGACGGATGATTCCGGGTCTTTGCATACCTATTGATACCCCAGCTTTTTGTCTATTTCCCGCGTTCCCTCCCGGATCCCCTCGAATCCCTTCTCCTCATCAAAAACCTCGGAAAGGGAAATCGTGGGAAACAGGGGGTGGCTCATCCGCTCCCCCTCTTCCTCGTAATTGTCTTCCCGGCAGGTGTCCATGGCCTGCACGATGGTGTCGTAAGGGATCTTGTCCTGCACGAGAAAGACAATCTCTTCATGTTTCGGGTATTCCTTCTTCAACCCCACCAGAAGCCTTTGGAGCTGAGGGAAATCGTAGCGTTCGTGCTTCATTGGGATTTCGTAACGGAAATCTTCGTAGACCTCCTTCTCCTTGCCGGAAGGGTCGTGGCTCGTCGTTCCTTCGAGGCGGAGTCCCTCTTCCTGTACGAGGAGACGCAGTTCGATGATCCCGGACGGAACTTCTTCAGGTTTTTCTTCCATCTCCAGGGTGGATGCCATGGGAAGGTTGACTTTGAGCGCCGACAGCTTTTCAAAGACGGCTGTGAGAAGCAACAGAGGGACCAGGATGATGAATAGGCACATGATGGGCGTCAGATCCACCTCAGCCATCTGGAAAGGTACGCTTAGATCCCGTCTCTTAGGCTTCATGATCAACCTTGTCGTGTCCCGGCCTGAGACTCCAGCATGTTTGCGGTCTTTAAGCTGTATTCGTCGATTTCATCCAGGAGCCTGTTGACCTTGGACTGAAGGATGGCGTGGAACAGCAGGCATGGGATCGCCACGATCAGCCCGAAGGCGGTGGTGCTCATGGCCAGGGAAATACCCCGGGCCAGCTCAATGGCCTTTTCTCCGGGTTCTGCTCCCGAAATGGCGGAGAAGGCAACGATCAAGCCGAAAATGGTTCCCAGCAGGCCCAGCAGCGTAGAGATATTTGCAAGGACAGCCAGAAAAGGGGTTCGCTTTTGAATCTTTGGCGTCACCTCTAGCGCGACCTCCTCCATGGCCGGCAGGATCTCCTTCCGGTTCTCCTGGAACCGATGCAAGCCGGCTTTCATGATGGCCGGAAGGGGCGTGTCGTCACAGAAACCGATCGCGCCCTTCACGTCTCCTTTCGAGATGAGCTGACGTATCTTGAGGTAGAGCTTCGGCGCATTGATGTTGTACTTGTAGTACAGGATGAAGAATCGCTCCAGCATAATGGACACCGCAAGGCAAAACACGATGAGGATCAGGAACATAAAGTTCCCGCCGCTTTGAAATATTTCAATGATCGATACCTGCATCTGTAACTCCCTCTCCTTTCACGGTTTATCGGTCACTCCGCATTGCGGCTTTGTCAAAAAAGGCCACCCCGAGGATAAGGTAACGTGGCTCTTGTGTCGACTCCTATCTCAGGGAAGTGGCATCCCGCCACCGCTCCGCATCTTCCACATCCTGCCTATTAATCGGAGCAAGAATCTCTTCGGTAAAGTCTTTTTTCGTCCTCTCCCAGTAATAGTGATGAGGGGCCCGGGGAATGACGAACATGGTCCTCGGCTTTTCCACCTCTCCCAGGATCTCGATCTCACCCATGCGAATGGAACGCTGCAGTTTCTTGACCTTTTCCGAGGCTTTCGCTTCGGGTTTTGGCCCTGTCCTGGCTTCTTCGGCCAGGGCGGACCACCCGGTGAAGGCTGCAAAGAAAAGGAGCACGGCCACGGGAAGGGAGAACCTTTCCCCACAGGGCAGGAAACGATATGCCCGAAGACGGTAGGCCGGATTCCGGGGCCGAAGCATTCCATCCATCCTGGTTCTGGACCTTGTCCTATCCTCCTGAGATCCACTGTTTCAGCATATCCTTCTGAAGTGTACCACCCTTGGCCAGATATTTTCCAATGAGTTCCGTGGAGCGTTCCACGTCTTCCAAATACTCGCCGTAGACAACGGCTGCATTGAGCACGGAAGCCTTGAAAGCGGGCTGAACCCGGGATGCCTGATCGAAATGGTGCAGGGCTTTCTGGGGGTCATTCTTCTTGAGAAAAACCAGACCGAGATTGTTGAAGGCCTCCGGCTTGTTCGGGTCCTGCTGAACGGCCTTCACGAGGACTTCCAGTGCGCGGACAGGATTCCCTGCCCGGAGATAGGCCGCTCCGAGATTGTTCTGGTCTTCGTAGGACGCCGTTTTCGTGTTCAGGATTCGCGTGTAGATGGCAATGGCCTCCTGGAGCGATCCTGCCTCCATGTAGTACCAAGCCAGCTTGCGGAGGAGGCGCACATTGACATTCGGGTGGTCCCGGACGACCTGGAAATTCTTGTCCGCCTCTGCCTCTTGTCCGGTGCGGGCCAGCACCCATCCAAGCTCGATGTAAGGATCGAGGAACTGGGGGAGAAGGGCGATGGAGCGACGGAGAGGTTCAACCGCTTCGTCGAACGATCCCTGCTTGCTTTTGCAGACGCCGAGGAGGTACCAGCCCCCTGCGTACTTCGGGTTCATCAAGGTGATGTCCTGAAGATGCTCCTCTGCCTCCTCCAGGCGTCCCTGTTGCAGGTAAACGACGCCCAGGTTCAAGTGAGCCAGCGGGACACGGGGGTTCTTTTTCAGTGCGGACCTGTACTGCTGTTCAGCCCTGTGAGCCTCTCCCAGCATCTGGTGGAGGACGCCGAGATTGAAGTGGACCTCGTACAGGGAGGGCTCCTTGCTCAACAGCTGCTGGAGGAGCAGAACCGCTTGAAGGATTTGAGGCCTCTCCAGTTTCCCTTCCCGCAGGCCCCTTTGCAGGTCTGCAAGGATGCTGTCCAGATCCTGTTGCAGGTTGGCCGCTCTCTCCCTGGAAAACTCCCTGCGTTGAGACGTGTCGATCCTGCGGATGAGGCTGCGTTTTTCCTTCCAGGCCTCCTGCCAGAAAATGGAGTCCTGGAGCAGAGGGGGGTAACGCTTCGGGTCGATGGATGCCAGGCGACCGTACGTCTTGAAGACCCATCGGTTCAGCACGCCTTTTTCTCGTGCCTGTTCCAGGGCCACCTCGTAGGCCTCTTGAGCCTTTTTCAGGTAGGGCGCCGCCTGTTGTTTCAGGAGATCCTTGTATACGGGGATCTCTTCCTCGCTCAGCCCTTTCGGGATCTCGGAGCCAACGAGGCATGTCCAGAAATCCTGGTACGCCTCTCCAATCCGAAAGGCTGCCGCCAGTGCATAACACCGG
>CAZSUQ010000265.1:0-7032 GCA_964609935.1 uncultured Thermodesulfobacteriota bacterium
ATCGCTCCCGGCCTCTTCCACGAACACCTGCTCGCCGGCCTGGTAGCTTTCCAGCTTCAGGGGAAGGAGTCCGGTGGCAGCCACGGCTCCCACCATGACCAGGTTCATGGAGCGGATCTCTCCGGCCTCCTTTGCCATCTCTGTGGCCTCGATGGTGGTCAAGCGGGCTGCATGACGATCCAGGATGTCCACCACCCTGTCCACGGAGGGGTAGGCATGATCCCCGGCAAGAACGCCGATGGGGTAGACAGGCCGCGTATTGAGAAGGATCTGGGTTTCCGTGTTGGCGAATTCCAGTGCCACCTGAAGGGTTTCCAGGGGCTCGAAGCCCACCAGGATGTCCGTTTCCCCCCTTGGGATGAGCGGGCCCGGGGATGCGCCGTGCGTCAGGCGGACGTGGCTCATAACGGATCCCCCTCGCTGGGAGACCCCGTAGGTTTCACCGATCGTGGCGTCCAGTTCTTCTCGCAGGGCAGCCTGAGCGATCACGGCGGAGGCCAGGATGTTTCCCTGGCCGCCCACGCCTGCAATGATGAGATTCAAGGGATCCTTGTTCAATGAAGTCATGCCGCGCCTCCCTCCTCTGTCACGCGGATGGCCTTTTCAGGGCAGATCTCCGCGCACAAGCCGCAGCGTGAGCAGATGACCTCGTCGATCTCTGCACGTCCCTTGTCCTCATCCCAGATCAGGGCAGGGCAGCCGAAGGCCACCGTGCAGAAGCGGTTGCAACCGCACTCTTCACCGATACACACCTCGGGATCCACGGCAACCCTCTTTTGCGGCAGCCCCTCTTCGCGCGTCTCCAGGACAGCGCACTTGTGCTGGAAGACAAGGACCTGCAGTTCATCCTTCTGCAGCATTCCGTGAAGAAGCTTGGTGGCGTCCTGCACGTCAAAGGGGTCCACGATCTTCACCGGGATGTCCATGCCCTTGCAAAGGGATTCCACGGAGAGCTTCGGCGCCTCTTCCCCGAGAGCGGTTTTGCCTGTACCCGGATGGGGCTGAAACCCGGTCATGGAGGTGGCGCTGTTGTCCAGGACCACGCAGATGAAGGCGCTCTTGTTGTAGCGGGCGTTCACCAGGCCGGGGAGGCACGCATGGAAGAAGGTGGAGTCTCCCACCACGGCGATCCGGGGCTGTGTAAAGCCGAAGGGCTCCAGTTTTCCCATGCCGGAGCAGAACCCCACGGCAGAGCCCATGCAGTGCATGGTGCGGGACATGTAGTAGCCGGTTCGGCCGAAGCCGAGGGAATAGCATCCGATGTCGCCGATGAGCAGGCCGTCACGGCCGTCCAGCCTGAGTGCGTTCTTCATGACCCAGTAGGAAGCGCGGTGGGGGCAGCCCGGGCAGAAGGCCACCTCGCGCTTGGGGAGCTCGAAATCGATCTCCTTCTTCGCCGTTTCCTTGAGTGGGGCGCGTCTCTTCGGGGTCTGCACGCTCAGCCCCCTGGCGATGGCGTCGAACACGAGGTCCGGATCCATCTCGCCCACGCCCGGGCCGAAGGTGCCCGCCACGGTTCCTGAAACCTTTCCGAGCACAAGGGGCGCCTTGTTTCCGAGACAGGCCTCATCCCCGATGTAGGCCTTGATGTGGTATTCGAGCACCGGGTCCGACTCTTCGATGACAAGAACGGTTGGAGTACGCTGCAGGTGTTGCCGCAGGAATCCGAGGGGCAGGGGCCAGGTGGTTCCGAGCTTGAGAACCCCTACACGCCCGGACGCGTCCAGCATGCGAATGGCCTCGGTGGCGTACCACCAGCCGGTTCCGCTGGTCACAACCACCAGCTCAGGGGCTTCAGGGCCCTGGTACCGGTTGAAGGGTGAGGTGTCGTAGATCTCCTGTGCCCGTTTCAGCTTGTCCTTCTGCTCCTTGTGCTTCGGGCACGGGGGCAGGGATGCGTACCGGTCGCACGGTGCCATGCCGGCCTCACGGGGCACCCGCTTGATGGGGCCGAGTTCCACGATCCCCCTTGCGTGGGAGATCCGTGTGACCGAACGGACCATGCAGAGAAGCTGGAGCTCTTCGGACAGCTCGAGCGCCCAGCCCACCATGTCCTTTGCCTCCTGAAAGGTTGCCGGTTCCAGGAGAGGGATGTCGGCCATTTGGGCATAGTTGCGGGAGTCCACCTCGTTGGTGCTCGAAATGCCTCCCGGGTCGTCGCACACCAGGAGCACCAGGCCGCCCGGGCTTCCCGTAAGGGCGATGGCGGTGAGAAGGTCCGCCGCCACGTTGACCCCGTTCTGTTTCATGGTGGCCATGGAGCGCAGCCCTGCCAGGGATGCGCCGCTTGCACACTCCAGTGCGACCTTTTCATTGGCGGACCACTCGGTATAGACCTGGAAGTGTTCAGCCACCCGGTTGAGGGAGCCGAGAATCTCCGAGGACGGGGAACCGGGGTACCCGGAGCAGAAGTGGACGCCTCCTTCCAGTGCCCCGCGGGCAATGGCTTCATTGCCCATCATGAGAACCTTCAGGCCCGGTTCTTCCGGGAGCAGCGGGTCCATACTCAACTCCTATCCTGCAGTGGAAAGATGCATACGGGCCAAACCGGCCCTCAGGTGTCCTTGGGCCCTTCCCCCCCGGCTTCGCCCAGGAAGCGGGCAACCTCTTCCTTTGAAAGTTTCAGGTAGGGGGCTCGACCGTTTTTCCTGTTTTCCTCGTTCAATGTTTCCAGCACGCGCTTCTTCTTGTTGAAGGAAGCCTCCCTCAGAAGCTCTTCCCGTTCCCCCGGGAAGGGTTCAAGCTCGATATGGCCCTTCTCCGCCGCGTCTTCCACGAATGCACGGCCCTTGTGGGAACGGACGATGAGCGTGTTCCAGTCGTCCTTCCACTCGGTGGAACCCACGGACAGGTCCGCCAGTTCAGCCGTGAAGTCGAAGCACGTGTTACAGGTCTTGCGGGCATGGGCCTGGAGTTCCTCATGGGGCATTTCAACCCGGTCGTGTTCGGTTTCTACCACGAACCCGCCCCTGGGGATGTCGATCTTTTCGATCCGGTTCGCCCCGATCGCCGGTTCCAGCCACTGCCTGAACTCCCGGTAGGAAAGGGACCACATGCAGAAGAGGCCCACAATAAGGGCTACTCGTTCTTTCCGGAAAGAGGCGTCATCGAGCTGCATTCTCTTTCTGAGGGCAAGGGTCTGGCACGGCCTGCTTACAATGCAAAGCCTTTCAACCCCTTCGTTGAGGGTCTTGTCCAGGACCTTCAGCGTGGGGCATGCGGTGTACTTGGATCCTGTGGAGGCAAGGACCTCGGCAGGACTGCGCGCCACCATGGGCGCAGGCAGATAGCGCTCCTCCGTATCCGGGTCCCATTGGGTCAGAAGTGCGGCATCGAACTTGCCGGTTTCCAGCCCGTACATGGCCAGGGCGGTTACGGTCCCCCCGTACTGGCTCTTCTGCCTCACCGCTGAATTCCGTGCCCTGGACATCCAGATGGACTCGTAAGGCCCGAGGATGTGATCCGGCTGGTCTGAATTCCACCCAGGGAAGAAATGATCGCGCAGGGAATCCAGGTTTGTCTCCGTGCGCGGGCACACGGCATAACAGCGGCCCTGATCCCCTTTGCAGTCGGAGATCATGGCCACGTTCTCCCCCAGTTCCTCCAGATAGGGGCAGAGGTCGAGACACATACCGCATGCCGTGCAGAGCCCTTGATCAAGGACTTCTTCCCGGAGTTCCCTGGCACCCTTTGTCGTGCTCGAGGAGGGGATCGGGCTTTTTGTTTCCGTGGGCATCGGTCTCTCTTCTTCTTTCTGTCTTCTTTTCATTTTCAGAAGAAACTGGAATAATATCAGCGCTCTGCGAGCAATGTCAAAGAAACGACGTTGTTGCGGGCCCGTGCAGTGGAGAGGCCTGGAGGCGGCAGGACGAAGGAAACACGTTAATCTTTGGAGCGGTGATGGAGATGAAGAAGAACTGCTCGCTGATGTTGGTTGTGGCCATGACTGTCCTGATCCCTCTGGAGGCGGGGTTGGCTGCTTCACGAGCGGACTCGGAATGGAAGGCTTCCTTTGCAGATGTGGTCAAAGCGAACCAGGATTCGGTGGTGCAGTTGCAGGTGGAGGTCTCCAAGTACCAGAAGGCCTACCACGACTTCAAAGAGCCGAACGAAACAAAACAGCCGGTGCTCGGGAGGATTCTGAACTTCATTGTTTCCTCTGTGTGGCTGGTTGCCTGCGTGCTGCCCTGTACCGCAATCGACCAGACCCTGGGCCTGTTGTGCAGGGGAGGGGAGCCTGTGCCCAAGATCAAGGGCGAGGGAACCGGGTTCGTGGTCTCTCCGGACGGATGCATCCTGACGAATTATCACGTGGTGCGGCTCGCGGACAAGGTAGTGGTCACCTTCAGGGACGGGACAAAGAGGGAAGGGGAGGTGGTGGGGTTCGAAAAGGAAACGGATCTCGCCATGGTGCGGGTCAAGCTCCCGGAGGGCGAGATCCTGCAGGACGTGAATATTCTGGACATGGACGGCGTGGAGGTGGGCGATCTGGTGGTTGCCATTGGAAACCCCTTTGGGCTGACCCAGAGTGTCACCACAGGGGTGGTGAGCTCTCTTCGCCGGGAAGGGGCCTACATCGACTATATCCAGACCGACGCCGCCTTGAACCCGGGCAACAGCGGCGGTCCGCTCCTGCTGTCCAATGGAGGCGTGATCGGGGTGAACACCGCGATCTTTGCCGCTGGACAGAATCTAGGCTTTTCCGTACCGAGCGATGTGGTTCTCGGGGTCCTGGAGAGCCTGAAGAAGGGGGAGGTGAAACGCGGGACCATCGGCGTGGAGGTTCTTCTGAACAATAAAAAGGAGCAGGAAGAACGCAAACTGGAGACTGCAGAAGGTTTCATCGTGACCTACGTGGAGAAAGACGGTCCCGGCGACAAGGCGGGCATCCAGAAGGATGACGTCATTGTGGAGGTGGATGGAGAGCGCATGGGCAAACGGGAATTCCTGGTCAAGGTGGCTTCCATGACCAAAGGAAGCCTTCTTCCTCTTCAGGTGAGGCGGGGAGAAGAGACGTTGACGGTTCAGGTTACGGTAGACAACCTGAAGAGGCGAGCCGTTGGGCCCGGGGTCAGGTAGACCTGTAAATGTACCTTGTCTGACACGTTCCTGCATGCTTGAACAAGGACGGGAAGATTGACTGAAAAAACGGAAGGCTTCCGGGACGCACATGGGGTGGAGCAGATGATGGACAAGGAGGCCAAGTCCATCAGCGAAGCCTCCCTGGATGCGATCCTGCACACAAAGCGGGTCTTCGAGTGGAAGAGAAGAAGAATTCCGGGCCGCATGCGGCGCCTGTTCAACCAGGTGAGCCTTGCCTTTGAGATGATCCAGGACTACCGGGGGGGCGTCTACCGAAAGGTCCCCTGGCGCTCCGTCAGCATGCTTGCCGCTGCACTCATCTACTTTCTCAACCCCATGGATCTCGTACCCGACCTGATCCCCGGAGTCGGTTTGATCGACGACGGCTTTGTCCTGGGGGCCGTCTTCTTTGCGCTCCAGTCGGCCCTGCTCTCGTACTGTTTGTTCAAGGGATACGAGCCCGCCGACTATTTTTAGCCGGCCGCCCCAAATCGCCTGTCTGCTTCGTTCCGCTCACCCTTCGTCACAATTCCGCCTTCCTGTCCCATGCGATCATGGCCGCGCCGAGCGCGCCGGTGATCTGAGGTTCTGCAGGAACCGCAAGGGGGGCGGAGAGTCGTTCCTCCAGTGCCCGGACCACGCCCTGGTTCTTTGCAACACCCCCTGTAATGGCCATGGGAGGCTCCTGCCCCACCCGCACGGCAAGGCTGGCCACGCGATCCGAGATCGCCTGGTGGATCCCGTTGATGATGTCCTCCACCTTTTCGCCCTTTGCCACCAGGGAGACCACCTCGGACTCGGCAAACACGGTGCACATGCTGCTCACATGCACGCGCTTGGTGGATGTGAGGGAAAAACTGCCCATCTCATCCAGAGGAACGTCCAGGGTTCGGCTCATCACCTCCAGGAAGCGGCCCGTTCCGGCGGCACACTTGTCGTTCATGGCAAAGTCCTGAACCCGGCCCTCTCCGTTGATCCGGATGGCCTTGCTGTCCTGGCCGCCGATGTCGATGATGGTGTGGACGTCGTTCAGGGCGGCATGCACGCCCCGTGCATGGCAGGTGATCTCGGTCACCGTCTCGCCCGCGCTCACGGCAATATCTCTTCCGTACCCGGTGGCCACCACGTAAGCGAGATCATCCTCCCCGACGCCTGCTTCCTCCAGGACCTTGGCCAGCACCGTGTCGGACGCTTTTCTGCTGTCCGCCCCCGTGGGGATGATGGTGAACTTGAGGATCTTTTTGTCGCTGTTCAGGAGAACGGCCTTGGTGGTGGTGCTCCCTGCGTCGATGCCCGCCACGAGCCTGCCGTTTCCTCCCTGCTTGGTCTTCTCATTCATTGGATCGTCTTCCTTGTGTTGTTGCCGTTCACGGGACCCTGATCATCTTCGTGTGCCGTGTTCCGAGACCGATCTTTTCCGCATGCGACAGGATGGGTTCCCAGTTCACGCCTGTGACGTCCCGGATCTTGTCTTTGGATGAGAGGTCCTTCAGCTTTGAGTCGGGCATTCCGGGTGCCTTGTTGACGAGGGTGATGGATGCCTGGTCGATGGCCACCGGGTCCCTGGAAGCCAGGATGCCTATGTCCGGTGCGATGGGCGTGTCATTCCAGGAGAAGCAGTCACAGTCCGGCGTGATGTTGTTCAGAAAGTTGAAGTAGCCGCATTTGGCCTCTTTGCCCTCCACCGCTGCCCGAGCATATTCAGCGGTCTTTTCCAGGACCGCGACGCCGTCCGTCTTCCAGCGTATAGGGATCGCCTCGGTGGGGCAGACCGCCGTGCATTCGCCGCATCCGATACACAGGGATTGTTGAATGGACGCCTTCCTGTCGTCTCCCAGTCGCACGGCTCCGGTGGGGCAGTGCTCGGTGCAGGTTCCACAGCCGATGCAAACCTTCTTTTTCACCCTCGGCCTGAGATCGGAGTGCATGGCCTGCTTTCCTGCAGGGGAG